>JANNDQ010000552.1:0-5910 GCA_031387965.1 Chamaesiphon sp. OTE_75_metabat_567 | reverse complement strand
AGACAAAAACCAGGTATCCCCGTTCAGTCGATCTATGCTATTCCTGACAAAGCTAGCAACTAGTCAAAGTTCACCCGCTTATATACCCCGTGAAGATCGTCCTAGAAAACATTCATAAATCCTACGGGAAGAAAAATATTGTTAATAGTGTTAGTCTCTCAGTATCCCAGGGTGAAATTGTTGGTTTATTAGGGCCGAATGGTGCTGGAAAAACTACCACATTTTATATTGCTACTGGTTTGGAAAAGCCAAATCAGGGTAAAGTTTGGCTCGATGATGAAAATATTACGAGCCTGTCTATTCACGAACGGGCGCGATTGGGAATTGGTTATTTAGCGCAGGAACCGAGTATTTTTCGGAGTTTGACAGTGCTGGATAATCTGCTGTTAGTCATGGAACAAACTAATGTACCGCGCAAATTGTGGAATCAAAAGTTAACTGAATTGATTACTGAATTTAGTCTAGAAAAAGTTGTCAATACGCTGGGAAATCAAGTCTCTGGCGGCGAACGACGACGCACTGAAATCGCCCGTTCGTTAGCCGCAGGAATTAATGGGCCAAAATTCTTATTCCTCGATGAACCTTTTGCTGGAGTAGATCCGATTGCTGTTGCCGAAATTCAAAAAATTATTGCTAAATTACGCGATCGCAATATGGGTATCCTGATTACAGATCACAATGTTCGTGAAACTTTAGCAGTGACCGATCGAGCATACATTATGCGGGAAGGTCAGGTGTTAGCATCAGGTAGCACCGAAGAGATGTATAGCAATCCTTTGGTACGTCAATATTATTTAGGTAGCAACTTTCAATTTTGAGTATGGTTGGTCAAAAAAATTTAGTCCGCACCTTCCTGCCAGGTATTTCGGTGATGGATCGATATATCTTCACCCAATTAATGATGCCATTTCTATTTGGAGTTGGGGCTTTTTCATCGATCGTCTTATCGATCGGCGGTTTGTTCGATCTGATGCGTCAGGTTGCCGAATCGGGATTACCAATCACGGTTGCACTCGAAGTTATGGCTCTAAAAATGCCACAATTTGTCGCTTATTCATTTCCAATGTCAATTTTACTAGCGGGGATGATGACGTATGGTAAATTTTCGGCAGATAGCGAAATCATTGCCTTTCGGAGCTGCGGGATTAGTATCTATCGGTTAATTTTACCCGCAGTTGTATTAAGTATCATTGTTACGGGAATTACGTTTCTATTTAGTGAACTAGTCGTACCTGTTGCGAGTCAACGCGCCACGACGATTCTAAACCAAGCTCTTAAACAGGACAAGCCAATGTTTAAGAAGGACAATATTACTTTTAACGAGTACAAAGAAATCGAGCAAGATGGTAAAAAAGAACAGGTGCTAGTTCGACTTTTTTACGCTGATAAATTTGATGGTCAGACAATGACTGGGTTGACAATTGTCGATCGATCTCAAGGCAAAGGGCTAACTCAAATTCTCAATGCCCAGTCTGCGGTTTGGAATAGTAGTAAAAGTACTTGGGATTTTGCTAATGGCACGATTTATTTAATCGCGCCTGACGCTTCCTATCGGAATATTATCACCTTCCAACATCAACAATTACAGTTGCCTAAATCACCATTTGAATTGGCAGCTCCAGATAAAAGACTCGATGATATGAGTATTGCCGAAACAATGGATTACGCCAGCGAAATTAGACTCAATGGCGATCGCAAAAAAATCGTTGAGGCTGCTGTCCAAATTCAGACTAAATTAGCGTTCCCGTTTATCTGTCTAGTGTTCGGGCTGCTGGGTGCAGCAACGGGAATTCGCCCTCAGCGCACTGGCAAAGCGACAAGTTTTGGGGTTAGCATACTGCTGATTTTTGGTTACTACGCATTTATGATGTTTTGTCGAAGTTTAGGACAAGGTGAGGTTATTTCACCGTTTTTAGCAGGATGGTTGCCAAGTTTGAGTGGGGTTGCGATCGGTGGTTGGTTAGTTTCTCAATCTGCAAAATAATACCTGGGGGTAAACTGTGGATTGCGGCGATTATGCCATTCTTGTTTCGATCGCCCAGCGTGCCAATTCTGTCCGATTACTGAGTCCAGTTTTACCGAGCATATTCGAGACGTGACTCTCGATCGTGCGTTGACTGACATTCATTTGGATGGCAATTTCCCGATTCGCGAGTCCTCTGGCGACGAGTTGAACCACTTTAAGTTCGGTGGGGGTGAGTTCGACGGTAGCTGGAACTTGAATGGGTGAACTATCGTCATTCATGCCATCGGTGTGCAGTAGCAGTCGATTTGTTTGCTTGAGCGAAGACTCAACTTGAGCAACGAGTTCTTCTGGCTCAAATGGTTTGACCATATAGACATCAGCACCCAAATTCAAGCCTTTGATTCGATCTTGGCTTTGTCCTCTCGCTGAGAGAAATAGCACCGGAATCCAGCTTGTACGGGGATCTTGGCGGACATTTTCGATCAGCGCATAGCCATCCATCTCTGGCATCATGATGTCACAGACAATCATATCGGGGAGATCTTTGGAAAGCAGATGTAGAGCTTCTTTTCCATTGTCGGCGGTGAGTACCTCGTAGCCCCGAAACTCTAAATAATCCCTGACTAATAAGATGAGATTTGGGTCATCATCGATTAATAGTAGTCGCTTGCGGTCTTTTCCACCAACTGCTTTCATAATCTTCTGACTAAAGTTAACCGTCTGTAACGATCGATAATTTATATTCAACCACCTAGTTGGGGTGAAAGGCTACCTACTTCAACTTATTTAAACAAAATAGCTTCAAGGTGTTTATTGATAATACTCTAAGATTGCGATCGAATGTTAGGAATCTAGGCTTTAAGTATTTTAGGCTTTAGGTATTAGGCTTTAGGCTTTAGGGGAATGAAGGTATTAGGGTTTAGGGATTAGATATTAAGGGCTAGAACGCAAGCGTTCTCCAAAACCTCCTCAAGCCTAAAGCCTAGTGCAGTAGTTCCTCTAATTGATTTTGACCACACAACCACTGATACAGCCCTGATTTACCGATTAGTTCTTGGTGGGTGCCAGATTGGACGATTTCACCTTTGTCCATCACAAAGATGCGATCGGCTGTTGCAGCGGCGGATAATTGATGAGTAATGAATATCACTGTGCGTTTTGCACCAGTCTCGGATAGGTTTTGGAGGATTGCTGTAGCTGTTTGATTGTCAACGCTAGAGAGGGCATCATCTAGAATCAAAATCGGTGCGTTCATTAGTAATGCTCGTGCCAGTGCTGTCCGTTGACGCTGTCCCCCTGATAGGGTGATCCCACGTTCACCGACGATCGTCTCATATTGTTGGGGGAAGTTGAGGATTTCGCTGTGAATTTGTCCCAGTTTTGCGGCGGTTTCTACGCTGTGTTTACTAGCAAGTGGATCGCCATAACGGATGTTATTCTCGATCGAAGTGCTAAATAAGAAGCTCTCTTGTGGCACATAGGCAATCGCCCCACGCAGATCGCTCAAACTCAATTTAGTCGTATCATAACCATCAATAAACAGACTATCTTCAGGTATTTCTATTAGTCGAGGTAGGGCATTTGCCAGCGTAGATTTACCTGAACCAATTGGGCCAACGATCGCAATCGTTTCGCCTGCTTTAATTGTAAAGTTTAAATTTTTAAGTGCGGGTGTTTTTGCGTCAGGGTAGGTGTAGCTAAAGTCCTGTGCAGCTAGCTGCCCTTGAAACGTTGTTCCTAAATGGATTGAGGTAGGTTTATCGGCGATTTGAGGTCGATTGAAGAGGACAGCTTCGACTCGATCAATACTGACTTCGCCGCGCTGGTAGGCTGTAATTGTAAACCCTAATAATGCAGTGGGGAAAATCAGATTTTGAGCAAAAATAATCAGTGACAAAAAATCACCAACACTAATTTCTTTGCTGGCGATCGCCATACCACCTTGCCAGAGTAGCACCAACAAGCTAATCGATGCTAAACCTTGAATAATGGGGAAAATTGTATTTCTTGATTCGGCAAGTTTGAGATTTGCCTTGAATAATTCCTGATTCTTTTTCCGAAATGCTTGCCGCTCGTTTTCTTCTTGGGCATAGATCTTGATCAGCGCAATGCCGCTCATATCCTCCTGGATTAACTCACTCAACTCCGAGATGGATTCTTGCACAACTACCTGCTGATCTCTTAGCTGTCCACTAAATAACTGAACAGTAATCAGCATCAATGGATAAACAGCCAATGCCATCAGTGTCAGCTTGACATTGATATACAGCATCGCAGGTAAAGTCAGCGCGTAAGCAAAGATAATATTTGCCGTACTCAGTACCGCAAAGCCCACCAAGCGCATAATATTCTCGACATCACTAGTAAACCGATTAATCAGATCGCCTACCGTTGTTGTCGCAAAATAACCCGGCTCCAAGCGCAGAATCTGCTCGAAGATATCCTGCTTCATCTTCGCCTGGACTTGTCGCCCCACCCCAAAGATCAGAATCCGCGAAATCATCCGCACCACCCACATAAATGTGGTCAATCCGACGATCGCGATCGCCAGCTGAGTGAGATAATCACTATCGACTGAAGTTTTGAGTCGATCGATTCCAGTTCTGATCGAAAGCGGAATATAGACACTCAAAGCGTTGACAATGAACAGTGCAGAGATGCCCTGTGCTACTTGCCACTTGTAAGGATTGAGATAATTGAGAAGCTTTTGAAAACGAGACATCGAGTAAGAGTTGGGAGATGGGAGCTGATTTTAGTTCTGGAGCAAGCAATCAGATCACTACTGACACCAGTAGATCTTCTGTGATAAAATTAGGGGTTTGTGGCACTGTCTCAAATATAACTTAGAAAGCTTAAATAGAAATCGATATGGCAAAGCGCGTACAGTTAGTTCTTACCCAAGATGTCCGTAAATTGGGCAAAAATGGCGATCTAGTTGAGGTGGCACCTGGTTATGCCCGCAACTATCTGATTCCCCAAAAGATCGCGGCTAATGTCACTCCTGGCATCCTCAAACAAGCCGAAAAACGCCGGGAAGTCGAGCGGTTACGGTTACTAGCATTGAAAGAAGTCGCTCAAGCTCAAAAAGCAGCCATCGATAAAGTTGGTAAATTCTCCATTGCCAAGCAAGTTGGTGAAAATGAGTCGATTTTTGGTACTGTCACTACAGCAGAAGTCGCTGAAGTCATCAAAAGCGTTACCGCGCAAGAAATCGACAAACGTGACATTACGCTACCCGATGTATCCAAAATCGGTACATACAAAGCTGAACTCAAGCTTCACCCTGAAGTTGTTGTTACTGTCGAGATCGAAGTCGTCTCTAAGTAATTTTAGCTGCGATCGATTAAATCAGGCTGCACCTAGCAGCCTATTTTTATACGATGGCGCATTTGGAGAGCCAACCGTAGGGGCTGGTTCATGCTAGTAATTGTCGCCTAGCAACATCATCTTCCAGCAAAACCTGCCCTCCCTCACTGGAAATTTGCACCCAAACCGGATCAGAAAATAGAGCGCAGCAGGATTTTTAAGGTTAACATTGTGATCTAATCATCTTTAGGAGTATGTTGATGAGCTTGGATACTGTGGTTGCGCCAACGATTCAGCCTGAGTTGTTGTCAGCTTTTAGTCAGGATGAGTTTAATAGTCATGTGATGACTACTTATGGGCGGTTCAATCTGGCACTAGCTAGGGGTGAAGGTTGTACTGTCTGGGATACTGATGGACAGGCTTATCTGGACTTTGTGGCGGGGATTGCTACCTGTACGCTGGGACACGCGCATCCAGCCGTGATTGAGGCGGTGATGTCCCAGATTAATACTTTGACTCACGTTTCCAATCTTTATTACGTCCCCGTACAGGGCGAATTAGCCAAGTGGTTGGTTGACCATTCTTGTGCCGATCGAGTATTCTTTTGCAATTCTGGCGCAGAAGCTAACGAAGGCGCG
>JANNDQ010000525.1:0-3219 GCA_031387965.1 Chamaesiphon sp. OTE_75_metabat_567 | reverse complement strand
GCATAGCCTCGATCGGACGATTTACTGATTTTCTGTGCTTTTAAAAACAGACAAAGAAGCTTTGTATGATTCGACATATAAAATTCTGGCGGGGCTGAATCGGGGGTATGAAAAAGGAAAGCGGAGGCGATGCAGCCTTTTTTCCCCGACACAGTACAAGCGGGGAAATATATTGTTTATTACTAAATACCGATCTCTACTGGCTTAATTGAGCCAAATTCGATGCACTAGAGATAGTATTCCCAACTTTCCAAAAAACATATCACCCCCACGGCATAAATTCCAGTCAAGATCTGCTAGTGGGTTAGGCGGGTTCGATCGATATCGAACAGTAACATCCCCAATATAAAAAATGTGTTAGGCTGGATTTAACACATTTTTAATGTTGGGTTGCTTCAATGTCTATTCCAGAATTCAACGACCTGGGATATCTCCCCCCAGGGGTTTATGAAACTAGTTGGCAAGAATTCATGGAAAAGTTTGTTGTCAATCCTCACCGCCAAAGACTAGCTACTGGTCTAGCTGCTGCGTTGCGTAAGCTTGGTACTGCTGGCTGTCGGCGGGTAATTATCGGCGGTAGCTTTGTGACAACCAAAGAAAAACCTAACGATTTTGACGGCTGGTATGAAGGTTTTGGACTCGATCCAAATATCCTCGACCCTTTATTTGTAGAAAACGTCAACGACCAGCTGATTGCCTTTGGGGGCAGACTATTCGATCTCCCAAGTTATGAGGGTTTCTTCCAGACTGACCGAGAGGGAAGACCCAAGGGCGTAATTGCCCTAGATCCGAAAGAATTTATTACTAAATAAGGCGGGAATCATGATTCAAAATGAACGTCAATATAAAATCACCCGTAGCAAATTAAGAGATTTACAGCTCGATCGATCGGCACTAGATCTACCTGCCGATCTTCATCCTCGGCAGGTGCTAGCGCGGCAGAATAGCTTGGGTATTCTGATTGGGGAATTAGAACGAGAAATCACGGAGTACGATCGGCTCAAAAGCGGTCAAATTACCCAGTTTCCAATCGAGTCTCTGCAAGATCTCCCGCGTGTGGCGATCGAAGCTAGAATTGCTGCGGGGTTGACTCAGAAAGAACTAGCAGAAAAAATTGGCGTTCAAGAGCAGCAGATCCAACGCTATGAAGCCAATAATTATCAAGCAGTCGGGTTTGATCGGCTCCAAGAGGTAATGTCCGCACTAAATGTCACGATTGGCAAAACTGTGATGCAGTTGGGAAATTGTAACTAAAACTACTTTAGTCTGTTCGTGCTAGTGATGCATTTATACTCAGCAATTAACTATCTAAAAACCTTTCCAAATCAGCTAAAGCGGTAAAATCAAGCAGAGCTTCATCTAAAACCTCAACCCTGGAAATAGAGGACGATCGATCATCACTATGGCAACTATTTCCGGCTATCAGATTATTGAAAAGCTCTATGAAAGTACCAACTCGCTGGTGTATCGTGGGCAACGGTTAGCAGATGGACGATCGGTTATTCTCAAGACACTCAAGCAAGCCTACCCATCTCCCGACCAAATCGCCTGGTTCAAACGAGAGTATACAATCACCAAAAATCTTCAGGTTGAGGGTGTTGTAAATGTCTACGATCTGGAAAACGAACAAAATTGTTGGGTACTAGTATTGGCAGATTGTGGCGGTGAGTCTCTATCACGATCGATCTCCACTGGTAAGCAATTTACTGTGGCTGAATTTCTCAACCTAGCAATCCAAATTGTAGAGATTATTGGTCGAGTTCATCAGTGTCAAATCATTCACAAAGACATTAACCCGTCCAACATCGTTTTAAA
Source organism: Chamaesiphon sp. OTE_75_metabat_567 (assembly GCA_031387965.1). Classification (GTDB taxonomy): domain Bacteria; phylum Cyanobacteriota; class Cyanobacteriia; order Cyanobacteriales; family Chamaesiphonaceae; genus Chamaesiphon. Next base: position 1,404 of record JANNDQ010000525.1, on the reverse strand, counting down.
TTCCAGCACAGATCGGATCGAGCTGATTGATTTTGGGATTGCCACGCTACTCTCGCGCGAAAATACCAGCTTACGCAACCCAACTCAATTAGAAGGTACATTAGCCTATATCTCACCCGAACAAACTGGGCGGATGAATCGAGATATTGATTATCGGACTGACTTCTACTCATTGGGCATAACTTTGTATGAGCTATTAACTCATCGCTTGCCATTTGAAACTACAGATCCGATGGAGTTGGTTCATTCACACATTGCCAAGCATCCTACCCCACCGCATTTACTCATCCCCGAAATTCCGCCGCTGCTATCCGAGATTGTGATTAAGCTGATTGCTAAAAATGCTGAAGATCGCTATCAATCAGCTTATGGTGTTCAGGTAGATTTAGAAACATGTCGCAGCCAATGGGTGCAAATGGGACGCATCGATCCCTTTCCGCTTGGAGGGCGAGATATTTCGGATAAATTCCAAATTCCTCAAAAATTATATGGGCGCGAACGGGAAATTGAGCAGTTGCTAGCTGGCTTCGAGCGGGTGAGTCTAGGACAAAAGCAGATGATGCTGGTGCGCGGCTATTCTGGCATTGGGAAGTCAGTTTTAGTTAAGGAAGTCTATAAACCGATGACGCAGCAGCAGGGCTACTTTTGCGCTGGTAAATTCGATCAGTTCCAACGAAATATTCCTTATTTTCCACTCGTACAAGCCTTTCGTGGCTTAGTCGAACAGCTCCTAGCAGAAAGTGATCTCCAGATTGCTCAATGGCGACAAAAATTGTTAGCTACGCTTGGCAATAATGGTCGAATTATGATCGATCTAATTCCTGAATTGGAGCTGATTATTGGCACACCGCCTGCTGTAACCCCACTAGCAGCAATGGAGTCTCAAAATCGCTTTAACCTGGTATTTAAAAACTTTGTTCAGGTGTTTGTTCAGCCAGAACATCCATTGGTGTTATTTCTTGACGATTTGCAATGGGCTGATGAAGCTTCTTTGCTGCTGATCCAACTGCTGATGAGCGAAACTCAGAGTCATTATCTTTACATTATTGGAGCTTATCGAGATAACGAAACAACTCCAGCTCATCCTTTAATCTTGACCTTAGCTCAAATTAGTAAAACTGAAGGACTAGTTAGTTATATCGCCCTGCGACCATTAGGATCGATCGAAATAAATCAGCTAATTAGTACGACGCTTAAAGTCACGTTAGAGACTGCTGCAACACTGACAGAATTGGTCGTAACAAAAACGAATGGTAACCCATTTTTTGTCAATGAGTTTTTGAAATCACTATACAAGCAAGAATTATTAAAGTTTAACTATCAGCTTAACTATTGGCAATGGGATTTAGAGCAAATTCAAGCTCAAGCGATCACTGATAATGTGGTCGGACTGATGACTACTAG
>JANNDQ010000522.1:0-2257 GCA_031387965.1 Chamaesiphon sp. OTE_75_metabat_567 | reverse complement strand
GCAATAGCTTTCCAACTGTCTGAATCTTTAACATCTACATTTCTCCACTAAATCTCGCACATTAACAACATGCTACCTGAATTTACCCGAAATTTAAGCCTAATTGAATACTTATTTATATCGAATATTGCCGCTGCGATCGAACATCATCGTACCAGGTCGATCCAAATATCATGATCGAGTGTGACGACATCATCCTAATATCAGCATCAAGATTGAAGCTCAATCAGAGTTATCGCTTCGCAGGAGGTTGTTGGGCATCTGCCCACCCTACGGCTCTACTTGTCTCATTTCTACGTTACGTTTGGCTATTGAGGCTTCTGATAAGTCCCGATGATTTCAAGTGTGTTGCTAGTTCTAATTCTCTTTTATTTCTTGCTTGTGGGTGTCTTTCTCTTGGGAAAGCTCTAGTTCGGGGGAAAAGGCTGCGTCCATAATCTCAATACCTCCGTTGTTCTGTCGATACTACGATCGAGTCTCGATTCTACTATTATAAGCTAGGTATAGAACTCAGTCTAGGGATCGTTCATCTGGTCTAGTTTTATTTTAGTCACAATTGATATGATATCGCTTCGATCGATCATAATATAAATACATCGTAAATCGATCTATTCGATCGTCATAGTTAATATGAGTACACCCGTAAAAGAACAGTACATCATTGATGCCGAAGGAAATAAGACTGCCATCATATTATTGATCGAACAATACGAACAAATGTTAGAAGATCTTCACGATCTCGCTATTGTTGCCGAACGTCGTACCGAACAACCAGTTAGCCTAGCAAACATGCAGGAGTGGGCAGTGCCTCATCAACCGAGGATGACTATTAATAGCTAAGTCTCGATTTTCTAAGAGTGTCGATAAATTTTGCTCTAAATCTTTTAATTTAGCTCTAGTAACTTTATATTGGCGTTCGTTTTGGATCATGCTGCAACTTTTTGTTTAGCAATACTAGTTCGGATATTGTTAGCATCGATACCTGCTGCAATCAATTGAGAAGTTAGCCCCTCTTCAAAATTATCTTCCTCAATGATGACATCTCGATCGATTAAATGAGCGTGAAATAAAATTGCATTAATCCAATGTTGTTTATCCCATCCAGTGGCAAGAACTAAAAAGTGACCAGAATCTCGATCGCACACAGGGTAAAGCTGAATTGGCTGAATTCGAGGTTGATCTTTAGTTGCCTTTTGGAGAGTATTTTGAATGATATCAGCGTAGCTTAGTGAGTTATCCATTGAAGAATCACCTCTTGTTCTGGGTTGTAGACTAATAAATTAATTTTATTGCGATTGCTTCGCAGACGGCAAGCCGTGCGATTACGAGCTGGAAAATTGGTTTTTGAAAATGTTTGATATAAACAGCCTCACTAATTGCTAGAAACAATTGACGTGTTGGCTCTTGCTCTGCTAATGCCCATTGGTAAAGCTGAAGTTGTCCCATCGTCTTTTCTAGTTCACTGATTACAGATGGTGTGTCGAAGTCTTTGATTTCAATGGCAATTTTCCGATCTTCTTTCTCAGCAGCAAAAAACTTTTCAGCACCTAAATCTGCTTTTAGCAGAGTTTGCTTTAGGACTAGGATCAATGGATCGTCTGTAATTATCCAACCATCTTTTTCTAAAGTACGACGCACAAAATCATGTAAACTATCTCGCCTAGACATCGATCGAAAATTAGTAAAATATAAACGAATTGTTCTAGTACTGAGCGGCGTAAATCTAGTAGGGGCAATTCATGAATTTCCCCTACTAGATTCGCTGGAGACTGGAGGAGGAAATGGTAGCCTAATTTCCGCCATCTTCTACTAGTTTTAGTCCGCGTAGGCGGACTTTGCAACACCAGCGGCGTTTACCCTACGGGAACGCTACGCGTTGGCGGAGCTTGCGCTTTGCGCTTACAACCGCTGGCTAACTGTAATAACTCCACCCTACCTCATTCTAAGCACTAACAGCCTGTTTAGCACTAGCCTCTGGTGTTTCCGCCTCCGACGGAGGAACCAACTGCCAGAATTTAGGCAGATACTCTGCCCAGCGACTCAAGATTTCCTGCGCCTTCTGACTTCCCGTTTTCGCACCATGTGCTGCAATCAGATCCTTCAATTGCTGCTCACCTGCGGCTGTTTGTACCCGTTGCCATTTGACGATTTCGGGATTGATTTTGGCGATGAAAGTGTCATCTTCATCGAGGAAATAACCCAAACCGCCTGTCATCCCTGCACCGACGTTGCGCCCGACTTGTCCGAGGACTACTAC
>JANNDQ010000480.1:0-4219 GCA_031387965.1 Chamaesiphon sp. OTE_75_metabat_567 | reverse complement strand
TGGGCTGTTGATTATGTTGATGGGATTGAGTATTGGCGGTTTGTTTCATCTGCCACTGCCCCAATTTCAAGTTTCGTTACCGCCGTTTGCGGGTACTTATGGTGTGGGGTTGACGTTTGCGCTGATTAGTTCTCCCTGTGCAAGCCCTGTCCTATTTGCGGTATTGGCGGCAGCGGCGGCAACTGGTTCGCTTGGGTGGAGCGTGTTGACGATGGTAGCTTATGCGTTGGGCTATACTGCCGTCATATTTGCAACTAGCTTATTTGCTGGATTGATGAAATTTACGCGCCGGATTCTGATCAATTCGGATGTGGTGATGCGCTGGGGTGGACTAGCATTAATCCTGATGGGTGGGTATTATGTTGTCTCAGGCGTTCTCTGGTTCTTCTAAGCTTATGTTCGCGGATGAGTCCGATCTCCAAGTTTTGACTGCATTGCGACAGGGTAATACCAGTGCGCTGGGAATTGTGTACGATCGATATGGTACGGCAGTTTATCGATCGGCGCTCAAGATCCTTGGCAACCCGACGGAAGCGGAGGATCTAACTCAGGAAGTGTTTTTGGCTTTTTGGCGGGGAGTAGATAAATATGATGTTGATCGAGGTACCTTAATTGTATTCTTACTAACAATTACTCGATCGCGCGCCCTGAATCGGCTCAAACAGCAAGGCTCTCAGCAAAATTTGAGCCAGCGAGTCGGCGATTATCTACCGAGAACTAATCTTAGTCCAGGGATGGAATCAGTTACATTGGTAGAACTACGCGAACGGATGGAAGTGGCACTGCAAGGAATTCCCACTACTCAAAAGCAAGTTATAGAGATGGGCTATTATCAGGGTAAAAGCCAGTCAGAAATCGCTCAGGAACTAGATCTACCAATCGGTACAGTCAAAACTCGATCGCGTCAAGGATTACTCAAGCTCCGTCAATTTTTACAAGATTTAGTAGATTAACTAGGCAAATGTCAGATCTATCACCCCAATCTCCAGCCGAATCAATGCCAGAGCTACTTGCTGGTTATGTTTTGGGCGATCTTACTGGATCGGAAATTATAGTTGTCGAAGCATATTTAGCGGCGCATCCCGAACAGCAAGCTGAAGTAGCTAGCCTGATGTTGCCATTAGATTTATTGCCCCTGACTTTACCAGCAGACAATCCGCCATCATCTCTACGGGCGCAAATTCTCCAAATCGCAGCAGCAGAGACAGCCGGAACTATTGTCCCGATCAGTCAATCAAAAGTTCAGTCTCGGCAGCGGTGGCAACAGATATAAGCTGGCTTAGGACTGTAACTAATCGCTGGTTTGGGCTGGCATAACTATCGGCTCAGTCACGAACTAGCCGCCGTCAAAGCAGATCTCAAAACGGCTCAAATCGCTCAAAATCAGCAGTCTACCAAGTATCAATCGGTAGTCAGCCTATTACCGCAGCCAGATAATCGCTACTTCTCGCTCAAAAATATGCAGGGCAAGGATGGAATGGGCAGTCTGGTGATGGTACCCAATAAATCAGTTGCACTGCTAGTGCTTAAAAATGTCGAACCACTCCCACCGGGACAAGTTTACAGGGTGTGGGCAATCATGGGTGATGAGGAAATGGAGTGTGCCGATTTTGCTCCAGATGCTGAGGGCAAAGTATTGAAGCAGATTCCGATCAAGTCATGGGCAAAGGCGAATAAAATTACGATTACGATCGAACAGAAAGAAGCTAAGGAAGCTGAAGGGGAAATTGCGATCGAAGGAGAGATTTAGATGTTCGCTAATTTATACCCAGATCTCGATCCAATTTCGATCGATCAATTGACTGATTATATCGAGCAGGCGCTCGATGCTCCCGAACTCCGGCAAGTGTGGGTGAGCGGAGAAGTTTCCAGCGCTAGCAATCATCCATCGGGAATTTATTTCACACTCAAAGATCGTGTCGGGAAAGCTTGCGTTCCAGCAGTAGTCTGGAAAAGTCAAGTTCGAGAACTAGAAACTAAGCCCCAAGTCGGAATGCAGGTACTCGCCTTTGGCAGAATTTCTGTCTATGCGCCCCACGGCAAATATCAGTTGCAGGTGCAGCAGGTGCTGCCTCTGGGCGAGGGTTTACAGGCACTCAAGTTGCAGCGACTCAAGCAGCGATTAGCCGCCGAAGGATTATTCGATCGAGATCGCAAGCAATTATTACCCGCTCACCCTCGGACGATCGCGGTGGTAACATCAGCTACAGCCGCAGCGTGGGGCGATATTCAGCGCGTAGTCAGATCGCGTTATCCAGGGCTGCGGGTGTTGCTCTCTCCCGCTATAGTCCAGGGTGAAGCAGCACCACAGTCGATCGAGCGGGCGATCGATCGAGTCATGATGGACAATCGGGCGGAAGTATTAATTCTCGCCAGAGGTGGTGGTGCAATCGAAGATTTGAGCTGCTTCAATAGCGAAATTGTGGTGCGGGCGATTGCCGAATGCCGGATTCCGGTAGTGACAGGAATTGGACACGAGCGGGATGAATCCCTCGCCGATCTTGCCGCCGATGTCTGTGCAGCGACTCCAACCACCGCCGCTGCAATTGTCATCCCCGATCTGGAAGATTTAGTCGATGAACATTTCGAGCGAATCGAGCGACTGCGAGGATTAGTCCATAGAGAATTAATCGATCGATCGCAGCGATTGCAGCAGTTGAGAATTAGGTGCGATCGCATTCAGCCCGATCGCAAATTAGGACTCGAACAACATCGGCTCAAACAGCTTCAGCAGCGGCTCAGACGAGCGATTACCGCAAAATTAGAGTTGACCCAGCAATCACAATTACACCTGCGAGAACGCTGTCAAGCCCTCGATCCACAGTTAGTTTTGCAGCGCGGCTATGCCTTGGTGCGTCAGAATAGTGGAGAGATCGTTCGGGATAGCCAGAATTTAGCAATTGGCGCAGAATTATCAATTCAACTTGGAACAGGACAGGCAAAAGTAACAGTCATCGAAATCAACAATGGTCAAAAAGAAAGTTTGGAATTATGAGCAAACCGTCGATGAAGTTGAGGAAATACTCGGCGCGATCGAGGGTGGTAACCTGGAGCTAACCGAGGTGTTCAGCCAGTTTGCCGTGGCAGTCGATCGATTGGGACAGTGCGAAAACTTCTTGACCCAGCAGCGTGAACAGGTAGAATTATTACTAGAAAATTTGGGCAAACTAGGTGAATGAACTCCCCTTTAGTTGAGATATCTACTCCAGCGACAATTCTGTTTATTGATTATGAGAACGTAACGCAGGTGCGACTATCTAGTCTCCAGCAACCAAATCTCAAAATCTTGATCTTTGTCGGCTGCGCTCAAGTTAAGATCCCCTTTGAATTAGTCCGTGAGGCACATCAATTAGGGGCATCGGTAGAGTGGATTGGAGTAGAAGGTACCGGACCAAATGCGCTGGATTTCCACATTGTTTTTTACTTGGGACAAATTAGCCTCCAATCGCCAACCGCCAACTACATCATCCTCTCACGCGATCGCGGTTTCGACCCGTTGATCCAACATCTCGCTAAAGTTGGCATCTGCTGTCGGCGGATCGAGCGGCTGGATCTGCTGTCTGGGCAACCAGATCTCGCGCTCTCTCAAGATTTTCTCTCCGATGTTGCCGTTGCTAAATTATCAGCGGTAGCGGCTAAAAGTAGACCAAAGAAACGCTCGACTTTATATACATATTTAAAGTCAATCTTAACTAAATATCAGCCGAGTGAACCAGAAATTAAAGAACTCTTAGATACCTGGTTTACCACTGGTAAAGTAGCTGAATCGAAAGAGAAAATCACTTATAAATTTTAATTAGTAGTGATTTTCGCGATCGCCTCCATACATTACGTTGCACTACTTAGTAAAGATTTGTAAAATGTGAGTTGAACTCAATCCATTCGCAAGATTGGGCAGTTCTAGATTGTGGTGTGAGAAATTAAGCATCTACACTACGTTCAATCTGGATCGGCGATAACATTCAAATTTAGATCGTAATCAATGGAAAAACTTATAAGTATTGAGCGCAATCTGGCGATCGGACACATTATTTCAATGGTGTTTGGATTAGCTGGACTTTTAGTAGTATTACCAAATGTTGACTTGATCAATGCCCTACCAGATTTTGGTAAGACGGCTTTTGGGTGGTCGATGGCAGGTGGCGGCGTTGTCTATATGCTGCTGGGAACGGCAGCTGTGACAGTGTATGCCTATAGAACTCTGGGACTATGGCACTCG
>JANNDQ010000469.1:0-3100 GCA_031387965.1 Chamaesiphon sp. OTE_75_metabat_567 | reverse complement strand
GAACAGAGATCGTCAGCACAGATCTCAAATGGGTTTTATGCTGTTGCTGTTTTACTTTTAGCCTCCAGATTTTCTAATCGACCCTTCAATTCCTGATTAGTTTTTTTCACTTCTTCTAATTCCTCACGTAATTGCTTAACTGCACGATCGTTACCGATTTTCTTCTGGACTTTTTGCACGCCTTCATCTGCCATGCGTTTGACTCGTCCATCGGGACTTTGATTGGCTAAACCTTGCAGTACACCGATCGCTTTGACGGTTTCCATTTGGCTCAACGCGCCAACTACCGCTACTTGAGTCAGGAAGAACGACTCGCACGAAAGTTCGGCTAATTTCTCAATGATCACGGTCAGATTTGCCTCGGATTGACCTTGAGAAATCGCTCCCAGGGCACGAATCGAGGGTAAACGGAGTGGTTGAGGTACGCCAGGTTTAACGTACTCCAGAACGGTATTTAGAGCTGTGGGAGAATCGGTCATTTTACTTAAACCGCCGATCGCACCTGCCCGAACGACTTCATTCCAGCCAGCGCGGGTATTCAGGACGTTGGTGAGGAGGGTGATTACTTCTTCCTGCTTGTCTTTAAGACTAGCGGTAGTCATTCCACCGAGGGCGCGACAGGCAGCGGCTTCGACGTAGTAGCTAGGATCGCCTGTTTCGACTAATTGTTTAATTGCGGCATAAGTTTGGGGTGTTTTAATGCTACCTAATTCGTCAACGATCGCACGGCGGACAAAGGCATCTTCATCACTAATTTTAGCGATTAGATTGGTAGCCGCAAGATCGAGTTTGATTTTAGCTAACTGTTGTGCGGCTTCGAGTCGGACAGCCCAGAACTTTTCATTAGCTAGGCATTCAGTTAGTGCAGTTACAGCTTCGAGATTGCCTTTTTTGGCGATCGCTTCGGCTGCATAGATCCGCGAAATTGGGTCTGGATCGGATTTAAGCTGTGCTTTGAGTTCGGGTAAGGGATATTCGAGGGTGACGGTTTTTAAATAGTTATTACTGACATCAAAGCTGATGAAATCGGGTTTGATTTCGAGCGGGAAGTAGAGAACTTGTTCTTTTTCATAGACGCGAATTTTGGTGACTTTGACATCTACTTCTTCATCTTTGACATAACCAAAGCCAATCGGAATTTTGAGATCGAATAAATCATTGTCTAGGGTATGAATACCTTCTTTGGCTTGAGTTTGAGTGACAGTAAGTTTCGCTAGTTTACTATCTCCATCCCAACTATAAGCAACTTTAAAATCTGGATGTCCGCCGCGATAGACGTATTGATCGAATAGGAAGGCTAAATTGCGTCCGGTAGCTTGATCGATCGCGCGGAGTAGATCGATCGTCTCAACAGTTTTATGCGCATTGTTATTAACAAACATATGTACAAATTGATCGAATAATTCATCACCCAATTCTGCCCGAATCATGTGATAAACACAGGCACCCTTTTCATACAGATGTCGATCGTACAGTTCGATCGCTTCTCGATAGATATTAGTGACAATTGGTCGGCGATAGCGACTGCTATCTTCACTCAAATAACTCCGAGCTTCACCTAATAAATAATATGCTGCTTCATCTCGATCGTACTCATGCTCAGTCCACAACACCTCACAATAAGAAGCCATCCCTTCCTTGATCCAAGCGTGTGACCAATGTTTGATCACTACTAGATCGCCAAACCATTGATGAGCTAATTCATGCGCTACTAAACTTTCAGTATTAAAGTTGTCTAATGATGCTCGCTCATCCAGTAAACACCGATCCATTAATAGAGTTGTAGAAGTATTTTCCATCCCGCCAAAGATGAAATCAGCGACACAAACTTGAGCATATTTAGGAAACGGATAAGGATAACCAAACTTCTGACTAAAGAACTCGATCATCTGCGGAGTTTTGCCCATACTCAGCTTTGCTGATTCTTCAAATCCTTTTTCCACATAGTAAGTAACAGGCTTACCATTCCAACTATCAGCAATTTCCGCAAACCTGCCTACTGCTAACGTCATCAAATAAGTAGGATGAATTTCCTTCTGCATCCATTGATAAACCCGATCTTCGCCAAAGGTAGTTTGCTCGACTAATTCACCATTAGAAATAGCTATGAAATCTTTCGGTACCTGTACCCGGATTGCTGAAGTTGCTAGTTGTCCAGGATAGTCAAAACAGGGGAACCAAAACCGTGAATCTTCATCTTCACCCTGCGTCCAAACCTGTGTCGGTTTATCGGGATAATGCTCATCAGGCTGGATAAAATATAACCCACGCTGAGGATTTTCGACACTATAGTGGATAACTAAATCTAAAATTTTGTCTGCAATTACGACAACTTTAACGGGAATGTGCAATAACTCCCCATCATAATTAAACTCATGATTGGTACCATCAATTTCGACTTGATCGATCTTGAGATCCACTGCATCCAGCGTGAGCGATTTGATCGTATTTCGCACCGGATTGAGCCGAATTGCACAAGTCCCTGTAAAACTCCGATTGGGGATGTCTAGAACCAAATCTAGACTGACATGTTCGACCTGTCCGGGTCGATCGGGATTATAATGAGGGCGCGAACCTGGAAGTTGAAATGATTTGTGTCCATTGCTCTCATCAAGATGGCTGTAAGGCATAATTAAAATTTATAATATTATTTTGTGTATCTGGGACTATCTTAGATTATGACGTTGAAAGACTTAGAATCCCAGTTACTAGCCTTGACTCCTGGGGAAAAAGAGCGAGTCATCCAATTATTGACGCACAGTTTGGTGAGTATTCAAGCAACAATTGCCCAGCCACCAGAAATTAGTAGTGGTGAAGCGCGGATTGTGAATACCCAGATTGCCATCTGGGAGCTAGTCAACGCCCAGGATCTAGGCTGTAGCGATCGTGACTTGCTCCAGATGTATCCCCAACTGACTGAGAGCGATCTAGCCACCGCGTGGGAGTATGCCGACGCTCATCCCGAAGAGATCGCTCAAGCGCTTCGAGATATTGATGAATGAGCAGTACTCTGCCAAAATTTATGATCCCAAAACATGAAACCTGATTGATGGACAAATTATCCAAAAGCTCTCAACCACTGCCGAAACTGCTTGACTAA
>JANNDQ010000449.1:0-4146 GCA_031387965.1 Chamaesiphon sp. OTE_75_metabat_567 | reverse complement strand
CTAGTCAGCTTCAAGCCCGTGATTGGATCGAAAATCCGGCTGCGGCGATCGATCTATTACAATCCCTGCGTTTATTCAGTATTCCCAGCATCGCCCAATTCTATTTTGAGAATAGTGAGGAATACCCAAAGCTAAAAGAATACATGCGACAGCTCGATTATATTCGTTTACTCTTACTGGAGTACTTGCAATCTTATCCCACCAAATAAAGTGCTGGTTGAAAGATTCGATCGAGCAGATTTTATGCCCAATTCACTAATCCCCGATCGATCATCTCGCCTTTATAATTAATTCCAGTCAGTAGAATTTGGTCTTGATACACCTCGACAATCCCAAAACTGTGAACACTTTGAGCAAATGCTGTCCACTCTTGCGCTTTGACTGGATATAGACCTGCACCACCACCACCACAAACCATATAAGTAGTGCCTTCAATTGGTTTCGATCGCTGATAATTGTGATCGTGCCCATTGATCCACAGCCGAACTTTGTGTTTTTTCAACAGCGGCGTGACATCCCGTTCCATCATTTTGTTGACTTCATAGACACCAGCCGAATAGATATTGTGATGTCCGTAAACGATGTTCCACTTTGCTTTACTGGCAGCTAAAGCGCGATCGAGCCAGTCTAATTGTTTGAGACGTTCAGGTGATTTTGGATCGACTATATCGTTAGTATTTAACACAAAGAATCGCACATCTCCTTGCCCGTGAGTATAGTAATGCTGGTCTTGCATATTAAACTCAGGATAAGCAACTTGTAAGTCACCATTCATCGATCGAACATCATGATTTCCCAGTGAAGCATAGAACTTTACGCCCCGCTGGAGTAAATCCCGATAGGGAATCGTAAAGACTGATTTAATTTTAGTGAACTCGCCGTTGGTGTAGATATTATCGCCAGCCAGCAAGATTGTATTAAACGGATTTTTTTCGTGATATTCAGCTAGAGCACGAGCGACGGCATACTGTTTGGCGGTACCAGTACCTGTATCCGCAAGCACCGCAAACCGTTGCAATAATTTTGATTTAGGCGTAGCTACTGCCGATCCTGGACTCTGTAAAGCGTTTACATGATTAGGATGATCGAATAATAATCTACTCGCTCCAGCGATGCCCAAGCCAGTTAAGCTAGCTCCAATTAAAAATTGACGACGATTAGTACTCATAAATTTTGATAATCTTTCAGGGGTTTAAATCAGTAGCGAAATAAAGGTGATAAATTAGATGTAGAGTGAAGCAACTAATCCGAACGTCATGGCACCCCGATCGAGGACAGGTAGACTAATGCAAGGATTGTTTGGACGGTTTGGGAAAAAGAATCCCGATCGATCGAGCAGTTCGCCTGCAAATCCACGCCGCTCCAGTCAAGTGTCTCGATCTGAATCTAGAGATGACAAAAATGCACCAGAGTCAGAACTGGAGTTTCCTCGCACTGAACAGTTTGATGATGAGGAAGAAACTAACTGGGATGATGCCGAAACGTTGGTTAATGAAGATAACCCGTGGACAAAACCAGCAGCCGATCAAATTGTTTATGCTCAACCGATTGTAACAGTAGTCGCCCCACCGATTCCACCCACGCCCGCAGATCTCGAAGACTGGGATGAGGCACTGCCTGCCGCTACAGTCCAGCATAATAATGTTCAGGAAGTCCGGCGCGGCAAACAGAAATCCGTGCCAGAACCAGCACCTGAAGATATCTGGGATGATAATCTGCCAAATCGAGCTTTCTCCCCTACTAGTGGGATCGATTCACCTCCACAACGGCTACGCCCACAAGCTCAACCTAGTTTGATCGGGAGCGCAATTGGACTGTGGGCTGCCAGTTTGCAGCAATTACGGCAATTACTCCCTGCTCAGCTGCGTCAGCTCTCTGACTCAACTCTCACTGCAATTGTGGTGATATTTGTAACTGTGAGCATCTGGTTTGTTAATAGTTTGTCTTTGCCTGGAATCTCTAGTGCGCCAGATCCAGTTATTGCGACTCAACCTAGTTCTAATCTTACGATCATCGACAGTCCTGAACAGACATTTATCGAGGCAATTCAGCGTCAAATCAGCGATATTACCAGTCAGTATCCCGATCAGATTATTCAGACGCTAAATATTGATGTCGATCGAGATAGATTAATTGTCCGACTCAATCCGAGCTGGTATCTGATGAGTGTCGATCGTCAAAATCAGCTTACTGCTCAGATGTGGCTCCAAGCAAAGGCAAATCATTTTAGCAAATTGGAAGTCCAAGATGCACAGGGCAACTCGATCGCCCGTAGTCCAGTCGTCGGTCGGGAGATGATTATCTTACAACGAATCGCCAGTTAAAAATTGCGATTAGTCGATAATTTTTCCGCTAGCAAACTCCGCTCGTTGGAGTGGCAGAAGTACCTGAATCAAGTAAGTTCAATAGTTCTGGTAGAGCAGCTAATAGCTTAATTTCTACCAGCATAATCTCTCTGATTGAGTTTAGCTCAAATAACCAGCTGACATTGACTGTGAACCATTTTGTTTCGACCTTACCTTGGATCTGAATCCGAGTCTGAGGATCGTCCAAATTGATTGGTAATAGGGTGCCATACTCTGGCACAAATCGCATCCCCTGAGCTTCCTGCTCTAAGTATTTTGCGATCGCTTTCCGTCCCTGAATCGGGTTGTCAAATGGCGGATGTAGATATCCTGTTGTTGTAAATAGCTGAGCAGTTGCTACATATTCGTGATTATTTAATCTGCTAAAATATTCATTGACGGTGGTTACTTGAATACCTTGAATATCGATCATTTTATCTGTATCAATCAGGGAAGTGTTTTTCATGATCGCTAGCTAAATTATTTTCGATATCTATTTAGCTATCAAAGCACAATCACGATTTATTTAGATCTATCAAAAGACAGATCTGAAGATCCTTCTAACGGAAGTATCGAACGGAGGGGATTGTCAGTATGGTAGAGAAAACATATTAGGTTAAGCTTGTGGCAACTATCATTTCTAATACCAATCCAGATTTAGTTTCAGCTTTCACCGCTTTATCAACAGACCAGCAGTTGGCATTATTGTGGTTTATCTACAAAGAGGTTGGTAAATCAATTACGCCTGCTGCACCTGGAGCTAGCACCGCCGCACCAACAATTGCTGAGGGTCTATTTAAACAAGTGGCTGAGATGACTCATGATGAACAATTACAAATTCAGCGTGATTTAGTTGAGCATAAGAATAGCTTAATTAGTCGTGAATATGGAGGATTGAGTGACACAACAAAACTATTATTTTGGTATTTGTTAGCACAAGGAATGGATCGAACTGAAATCATTCCGATGCCCGCAGATTACGCGATCGATCCTCAAGCTACTGGATGTCTAAACCAGCTCCAACAACTCGAACATTCCCAACAGATTACAGTTTTACGCGATCTAGTTGCGGCGATGGGAGTCGATCCAGCTGCTAGTCCTCACGATGAGGCAACAGGCTTGTAATTAGTAATAGCTGAAAAAGCAACTAGAAGTAGGGTGAACAATAATCACCCTAATATTCTAGCTGAAATTTAGGGATTAATTATCCCAAAGTAAAGACCGATTAATAGTAAAGATAAAGGCATTAAAATCAAGATTCCGTTGACAGTGGTACCCACTGATGGCGTGGTATTTTCAGGAGGGTTTAATTCAGACTTGTGGTTAGTAGTTCCTTGCATATTTTTGGTACTGATGGTGGAATTAACTGCTACTTCATTGTCGGTTGACTGATCGCGATCGACATCACTCGATCGATAGATTATTAAGCCCAAAATAATTAATGATCCCGATCCTAGTCGCCAGATTAGAGGCAAGAACTGTTTCAGTTGCCCTGCTAGTGCGAATGCAGACAGCGATCTCTACCTATTGATAGAGATTTGATCGACTAAATCGTTACTAAAAATCTCTCTGTTAGCGGATTTATTTACTCTGTGATCCGAGTACAAATAGAAGATATAAATCAATTTTGACAGTGCAGTTACCGTTGACGATTACACCACAAATTTTGGAGAACGATTATGGCATACGTAGATAGACCGAATGACTATATCACCGAGCGCGTGATTCCAGTTGCTGCTAATAATTACCACGATCAAGTGCGGTGGGGGCCAATTGTTGCGGGGCTAGCGATTGCGCTGAG
>JANNDQ010000050.1:0-6301 GCA_031387965.1 Chamaesiphon sp. OTE_75_metabat_567 | reverse complement strand
TTTTTTGCGATCGCTTTTCGCGAACCACCCAAAATTCCCCGTAAGAAAGATTAAGCAAAAATTTCAGTTTAGGCAAAATCTGAGCTAATCTAGAGAAATCTCTAGTTAGCTCAGATTTTGCTTTTTAGGGTAGTGTTGTTGCGTAGATCTACCCACCCCACCCTATGGGCACCCCTCCGTGGAGGGGATTTTCCACCCCAACTCCCAACTCCCAACTCCCAACTCCCAACTACTTAATGCAATGTCCTCGCTGCCAGTATACAGATAGTCGTGTCTTAGAGTCTCGATCGACCGAAGCGGGACAGAGTATTCGCAGGCGGCGGGAGTGTCTGGAATGCAAGCATCGCTTTACAACTTACGAGCGGCTGGAATTTGTTCCGGTAACGGTGATCAAACAGGATACTCGGCGCGAATATTTCGACAGGTCAAAACTGCTCAGGGGAATGATCCACGCTTGTCAAAAAACTGGACTAGCTCCCGATACTCTAGAATCGATCGTTGATGACATCGAATCCCAACTGCAAAGTCGATCGCTCAGAGAAGTCACAACAGCCGAAATTGGTGAGCTAGTACTGCTAGAATTACGTCCATTGAGTGAAGTTGCCTATATTCGCTTTGCGTCCGTCTACCGTCAATTTCAAGGCATTCGCGACTTTGTAGATACCCTACACCAATTAAACGAAGGTAGGAATCAGCGGTAACTAAGATCGGATTAACTACTTTTCCAAAGTCTGGGATCTAGCTCAAACGCCTGAGGAGATGATAACTTCAACCTCGCGAAATCGGGGTGTGACGGATTAATTAAGTAGTTGAACTCTATTGGAATAACTACAGAGGGCACGGCTAGAATCGCTGTCGAACCCGATCTAAACCAGTTATCGCCCATCGTTGCTACAACAGCTGGTGCGGGAATGTTTCGCCAATCTGGATGTAATTGAGCCACTTCGAGATACCCGATCTCTACCTCTGTAGGCACATCTACCCGAATCCACGCTAACATCGTCGCCACATCTTCTACCTCCATGTGGACGAAGACTTCTAACGCAGCTAGTGAAAGCGTTCCAGAAGTGTAAACCATCCCCTGTCCACGAGAATTCCAACGTCCGCCAACTCGTCTGGCTCCTTCGCCACTAAAAGCTGTATCTGCATACTTGCGCTTAGAAATTCGCCACAGACTGAGACTCAACTGTATACTCCGTACTCAATTCGATCGAGTAATTCCACTACCTGTTCTGTCCCTGCATCAGTATCTAGTAGATCGACAGGCGCATGACCATTTAATCCTCGATTGGGTCGCTTCAGCCAGCTTGTCGCCGTGTCAGCACTCTCAAATACATCCTGCGCCTGAGCCGCAACTCTAGCTAGTCGGTACAATCGATCAGACCAAGTAGCATTTAAAGGCTTATCTTCTTTCTGAAGTCTGATGATCGTTCGTACTGAAGTTCCTACCACCTTCGACAGCTGTGCATCTGAGAGTTGGTAGTAACTAGCGACTCGCTTAAAAGATTCGATCGATAATCCGCGCCGCACTACTTCAACACTATCGTTGGCAGAGTTTCTCTCCTGGGTAACCGTTGAAGATGAACTTATCGAACCTGGAATTCCCAAAATGTCCAGTAATTGACTTGACGGAACCATAACTTACCTCAATTCAGGCATTTGTCTTAATTATAACGCTAAATATTAGACAAAATTTGAAGTTTACGATGAGGGATTCAACTGGAGACACTCTTTTGGGGCACATATTTTGAGATTGTCGAGATTGTGCCTGCAATTGAAGATGCTTATGCCATTTTCAATCAAGTAGATTCTATCAAGAGCCTATAAACGGCTATTCAACTGATCGTCTGTCCGAGAGCTACGAATTGATGATTGCATCTAGCAGCACATCACCACCAAATCGGACGGCATCAGTACATGGTAGACCAGTTGCAGCTGTGACTCGATCGATCTCAGCTCTCACCACATCATCGGGTAATGTCCCTCCATTGAGCGCGATCGCCACTACCTTAATATCTCCAAAGGCTCCCGCACAGCTAGCTACCGCCTCATATAACCGCACTACTTCAGCCAAGGGAGGGATTTGGACATCAGGGCAATTCCGAATCGTTTCCTGCCCGATTTTGTGGAGGAGGATCAGGTGAGTTGGTTGGGAACCCCGAATCAAGGGTAAAGTCGCTGTCGAACCTGGATGTAACAAGGAACCCTGTCCCTCGACTAATAGCAAGTCGTAATCATTTCCATGTCTCATCACCGCCTGTTCGATCGCACCAGCGGCATAATCAACTCGTACAGCATCCAATGCCACCCCTTCACCACTAATCATCATCCCCGCTTGTCCCGTAGCGATGAACTTTGATTTCACCCCGCGCAGTTCGCAGGTGCGCTGCAATTCTAGTGCTGCGGACATTTTGCCGATCGCCATGTCGGTACCGACCATCAGCACCCGCTGACAGGGTAAAGACTTCGCGACACCCGTACCAATTTTCAAGCCCTGGGGTTCTTGGCGAACATCCCAAATCCATTGTCCTGGTTTCAATAAGCCGACTAATTGAGGATGATTGGCTAGTGGTGTATGTAAGCCATTGACGATCGACAACCCCGCTGTCACCGCCGTTTGTAATTCACCGAGCCAGCTATCTGGAATAACTCCACCCGATGGCGCAATTCCGATCGCCAACACATCGGGCTGGTAAGCTAATGCAGACTCGATCGACTCTACAATCGGCACGTCGCGCTCAATCCCCGTTAATTCCACCAAAGACTGACCCGCTACTGATCGATCGATCGCACAGACTACTTGAGCTGGACTATATCTGAGCAACGTTAGCCCCGTTTTTCCTTGAAGTCCAGTAATTCCTTCGTGTAATAGTACGGCAAGACGGTGTGAGGATTTCAGCATGGAGGAGGGAGATTGGTTAAATAGTTGCTAAATATCTACTTTTTCCCAGGCTGGATGAGAAAGCAATGAAGACATCACTCGCACGCCACGCAGCTGGTTAGATAGGGGCAGATGACCTTTAGGTGCAGTCAAATTCCAGGTAAACGCGCCGGGGTAGCGCGTCCAGTTATTGCCACTCTTCCAGCCGATTTTTACCCAGAGTTTATCCCAGCTTTTTGCCATCCCTAGCCATAGTTCGCGCTGAATCGAGAAGCCAAATTTGCCTTCAGAATGAAATAACCACAAAGCATCGATCGTTTGGAGATCGATCGTCGGTAGCTGCTCGACTTCGGTAAAGTAGATCCATTTCCGCTTAACAGCATCAGTACCAGCTAGTTCACACAGCTTTTCGGTGGTTAGTTTGTCCGCAGCTTCAAAGTGCTGTTGGGCTAGCAATTTTTGGAGGTGTGTATAGTCAATTTCCAGACTCGATCGCAAGGGTACCATGCCTGTGGGTAATTCTCGATCGAGGTACTCCCTCGCGGCGGGAAACTCACTCTGGTAAAGAGCTTGATAAACTGCGCCTGCCACAATTGTCGGCTTAACTTCCCGCTGTTGCTGGAGCCAAGTGATCGCCACTTCAATGCCTGGAAGTCCGGCGGCAATCAGTTGCGGCAACATTTGCACCTGATTTTTCGGTGTGCTGGCGGTGAATTTTTCCTGCAACTCGACGATATTTGAAGCGATCGAGGGTGAGGTAGTACTAGAATCGGGCATGGGTGAGAATCGACTAAATAGAGTCTAGATCGACATTTTACCAAACATCATGAGTCTAAAGCCTGTCTTTGCTAAGTATTCTTACTCATGATCTTCTGAATGATTGCGGTCGTCGAGGTCGGAACTTCAACTTGGATTAGTTGAATTTTACCACCGTAAGCTTGGACTGACGCAGCTTCAGGTAGAGTGTCGATCGAGTAGTCGCCACCTTTGACATAAATATCTGGCTGGATCGCAGTAATCAAATTATCTGCTGTCTGTTCGTCAAAAATTACCACAGCATCTACAGCTCTAAGCGCCGCCAAAACCTCTGCCCGATACAGCTCTGTGACGATCGGTCGCTGTGGTTGTCCTACTTTAGCAGGTTTAATCGCCATCACCGATTGATCGCTATTCAATCCCACTACGAGTGTTTTTCCCAGAGCTTTAGCCGCCTGAAGATAGCGGACATGTCCAGGATGGAGCAAATCAAAGCAACCATTTGTAAATACTAGTGATCTCCACTGGGCTGGATCGTTAGCAATTAATGCTTGTAGCTGTTCTAGGGTGTAGATACCATTCGAGATCGATATATCAGCCATAGACTATAGCTGGTGGGCAGTGCCCACCATACGATTTGGACTGGGGGTGAAAAATCCCCTCTTGGGAGGGGTGCCCGTAGGGCGGGGTGGGTAAATCTTCGCTTTAACTCTTCAATAATAAATAATAGAGCTGACCAGGCCCACCAGTGACACCTGCTCGATCACCAGCAACCTTACCCTTACCCATAAAATAGTCTACTCGCCCTGGGCCAGTAATTGCACTACCTGTATCTTGATCGAGGACATAGCGACTGACCAATTTTTGTTGGATCGATCGACCACTGGCGTAAGGCAGTTCGGTGTGGACTAAGGCTAGCGCTCCAGGCGGCATCATCGACTTGTCGGTCGCGATCGATCGATCAGGTGTAACTGGCACATTAATACTACCCATCGCTTCACCGTTGAAGGTTTCCTTCATGAAAATGAATCTTTTATAGCGGGGAATATAAACATTCAATTCTTGGGGATTGTCTCGGAAGTAGCGAATAATGCCTGGAAGTGTCAGCTGACTGGGCGTAACTTTGCCATCTTTGGCGAGTTCCTTACCGATGCTACTGTAGGCAAAATTTGTCCCGCCAGCGAAGCCAACCGTAGTTTTGCTACCGTCAGTAAGGTTGAGTTCTGCTGAACCCTGAATTTGCACCAGGATTACCTCAAATCGATCGCGCATCCAGAAGATTTCATTGCCTGCTAATGGTCCGACACCACCTTGTAGCCCATCCGCGCCTTCGAGCAGAACGCGCTCAGGTTGAGGATCTTTCCAGGTATTAAAGTCAGCGGGCAACTTATAGAGTGGGTACTTAAATTCTGCTGTCTGCTTGCGACTAGCTTGATAAATTGGCTCATAGTAGCCAGTAAATGTAACTGTACCTCTATTATCCTTGCCGATCGACTGGTAGAAGACGAATTCTTTCTTAACCGCAGCTTGGAGTGTAGCTGCGGAACTATTTGTAGCTAACAGTTGCCGAAATCTGACCAAGGATCGGCGGACTCGATCGCGATCAATTCCTTGGACAGGATAATTTTGGTATGCTCTGGTAGCTGCGGGTGTATCTAGATACTTGAGACTGTTGTCGATCGATTTGAGCATCGCCGCTTTATCACCAGATTTCCCCCAAAGTTGGTCGTCAAAGCCCAAGGGACTTTCCTCATAGTTGGAAGTACTCTGGTTGGCTTGGATATTTGCAGCAGGTTCAGCATTTAGCCGGAGGGGTATTTGCTGATTGAATCCTAGCGCAATACCTAGATTCAAGGAGAGTAAAGCCAGTGTTTTAATCATGAAGTAGTTATTAAATGACGCTTTGACAATAAAATCGGTGACGACAATCCTGTTCGCCATGTTTCCATATGCTCTGAGACTATCACCAACTTCCGGTTCGACTAAAGCCTAAAACCTAAATTAGTAATCTCGATCAACACTAGATGCAAATACGGGTTCGATCCGAATTCCCTCGATACAACTAGGCCGCACCAACATATACTCTCCCTGTGCATTCTTTAATGGCACAGTCGTAAAGTCTGTAGAACTAGATTTTGGCATCAGCTCATTACTATACCATTTTTGAAATTCTTGCATGGTCGGAAAACGAACTTCCTCTCGATGACCACCAGACAATAGCAGATACACTGCATACTCATTCGCTACTTTAGCCATGTTCGATCGTACTTTGGTGAAACTTATTAACTATGAGTATGCCCAAATCTCGATCAGCAACCACCAACAGCAAATATAAGTAGAACTAATCACACACATCAGTTCTTACAAACCAATAAAACTTTACAAACGTTAACAATCGGGTTAACTTAGGTACATACATCCAAAACATCCCGTTCCACTAGGAACACCAAGCAATCATAAACCAATGACAACAACATTACAGCGGACCCAGAACGCCAACCTCTGGGAAAGATTTTGTAGCTGGATCACCTCCACCGAAAACCGGATCTACGTCGGTTGGTTCGGAGTACTGATGGTACCTACATTACTATCAGCAACCATCTGCTTCATCATCGCCTTCATCGCAGCACCACCAGTAGACATCGACGGCATCCGTGAGCCAGT
>JANNDQ010000412.1:0-4829 GCA_031387965.1 Chamaesiphon sp. OTE_75_metabat_567 | reverse complement strand
GGATCTAATTCTGCAATTACAGCGTTCGTCATAACACCTCCAACTACTTATCCCAATCCGATTGTAACCGATCCGTTGGCAGAGCCTTTCCCCTGGAGCATCGACCGTGGATCGATGCCGACTTATTTGATTTGACCACATCTAGCATAACTTGATATCGGGCGATCGACAGTGGAAAATCGGAAGTAGGTGCGCGATCGATCCAGTAAACATCTTGCACGATCATCTCATGCCGCTCGGTTTTACTCCACCCCACGATCGCCAGATTATTAAATCCAATTACTTCGCCACCATGATAAAAATATGCCCGAATTAACCGGATTAATCGCAGCAAAATTCTATTGCTTGATGTATTTTTGTCTAACTTAATCGATTGAGATCTAACTAGCCGTAATTTTCCTTGCCAATCAGATCTAAAATTCTCATGTGCAACTGGCAACAATAAACATTGCCATTTCATTTGTGATGGCGCAAATGTTCCAACACAAACTCGGCTAACTTCTGGTAATAGCCACGCTTTTAACTTACTTTGCAAAATTTTAGTTAAAGCTTCTTCATTCTTACAAGGACTGGCAGTAAGTTGGACAAGTTGAGTTGCATTACCCAAACGATCTTGATAGGAAAACTCCATTGCCCCTGCATAGTGAATATCTCCCGTCAGCACAGTTATCCGCTCGCGTGTTTTCACAATCAGATCTATTAATTCGGCAACTGCATCTAACCGGATATTCCAAGCATCCCCAATATCAGTTGTAAAAAACTTACCACGACTGATTTGATGATGGTGAATCCAATCGATCGCCCTGAGTCCAAATAAATTAGTCGGTAAAATAATCAGTACTTCTTTATTTTGAGAGGTATCTGCATTTAAATAAGTAGTAATTTGAGTCTTCAATCCAGACTTACTCAATAGCCGTGGTGGAGCAGTTGATTTAGCATTTTGGGGATAACCTCTTTGGGTGCGGGTATCACAAACAATGATCAGATATCCACCACAATCGATCGTATAGTGCCAACTTAAAGCTTGTGGATCACGCGCTAAAACTAGATCTGAGCCATCTAGGCTAAATTCAGGTAAATTCGACTCCGGCTGGCGGGGTGGTAATCCCACATATCGACCGATTTCTTGTTCGATTAATTCATCATATCCTTGGGTATAAATTAACTCCTCTAGCAATCCAAATAATCGATAACCACTCATTCCTGGCTCGAATTGTGCGGGAGTATTTCCCCAAGCTTGAAACAAACTATAGGCAAGTAAAGCATTACTCACAACCCGTCGCCCTAATGGTTTACCTAATACCCGCAAACACCAAGCTTGATTGAGATTCCAGTCATCACTGACATCATGATCGTCAAAAATTGTGTAAACAATCGTATTTGCTAGGACTCGTCGCACACCCCAGAGCGAATCAATAAAGTTTTGCATATCTGCCACTTCCCGATCCCAGGTTGCAGCTAACTTTTCGTCCTGACACTCGATCTCTGCCGCACTGGGCAAATGTTTGGGCCAAACTACAGGCGACCAAGCCAGTAAATAAGCAGCACAATATTCCCCCAATCCAAAGAGGTGGCTGGTAACTTTCGATCGTTTGTGACCCAATCCAGCCGTAAAACCGCCCGCTGTTGTAGCGATTTCACCCCGCTTGCCGCTGGGCAACTGCTTGGGAGTGAGATATTCAGGTCGATCCCATTTTCCGACGGGTAATTTTTCCGCCCAGCCTAAAATCGACTCACCCAGATGGGTAGCAACCCACAGCAGGGGGCTAGCAACATCATCGCCATAGATTTGATCTCCCGTCAGAAATAGCTGCTGAGGACGAGTATCGGGGGCACTGGCATTGGTGGCTAATAATCGATCGAGAATTGCTAGCGCATCTTGCCCGTTGCCGTGGGGTTTCCGGCAGGAACCATGTGCAATTTTAACTCGATGGAGATTGATCGGCGGCAAAACAAATGTCGGCAAATCATGGCGAAAATAACCGATCCGCACCTCTGGATATTCAATAGAAGTTAGAGCTGCCACCAGATTATAAGCCGTCTCCCCGACAGTGAACTCTAGATCGTAGGCGTACACTTCACCCCGCTCAAATGCCTTGCCATCAGGATGAGCCGCTGTGATCGTCACGATGTGCAGGGATGTCCCGATCGTAACTGTTTTTCGCTGACCATTGGCGACTTGCAAGTCGAGGATACTCCCGCGATCGCGAGTACTATATACCTGCAAAGATACCCGCGCAGGTAACCGCAATGCCAGCCACACCGTCACCATCTCCGTCGTCGTGTGCCGCAATATCGGCCCTGCCAGGACTAGGGGCAATCGATCGATATCTAATTCTGGCGGATCGTTAACCATATCGATCGATAATGATGGGCATAGCTATTTTACCTACTTTCCCCTCAGTGGTAATTCAATCTTGCAATTGTACAATACTGAAAGTATTTGTAGTATAAATTATTTTAGTAACAATTGCTACCTTAATCATCGATTAAGTCATTTGCCTACTAAAAATCAATCAAAAAATTGTAATCTTTTTAACATTTTACACATATTATTCAACATCACGTATACATTTTTCATCTAAAATAAGACAATTTTAGATTCGTCAAAAGCTTTGCAGCGAAAGGTGTTGAAGCTACAGGCGCATGTTTTGATCGAATTCATCAGCTCATTAAGATCGACAATCTTGATGTAACAAAAATAACAATTTTGCTAATTTTATATTCATATGCTAGTATCTAGACAAAGTATTTTTACGACTAACAAATAAAGATTTACTTACCTAAATCAGGGGCTTACCATGACTAATTCTGAGAACATCTCTACAGTGTCAGAGTCAATAGATGTGTCTGAAAATCTTGATTTTGATATTGCATTGACAAATCAATCTTCCATCGAGCGTCATCCTCAAGCTGGATTTGACCCAGAACAATTGGTACCCGCTCAAACCTATGTTGAATGTGGGATCGAAAAGTTAACAGCACTCGCTGCGGCGGTAGGATTGAGCGGTAAGATTGAGCAAATTACCGAAATCTTTCGGGCACTAACCACCTCCTGGGGCGACACAGCAGTTGGCGATACCTCGGCATGGCAATCGGACGTTTCCGACGATCACGCCCCCTTTGAGTTTTCACTGGCTTTAGACCCCGACAAAGTAGAATTGCGCGTGCTGGTGGAAGCCCAAGGCACCGATGCCAATCTCCAGTCAAACTGGCAGGCAGGACTAGATCTAAATCAATATCTAGCAACTAATTATCATGTCAGCCTCGATCGATTTGAGCAGATCGCCGATCTCTATGCACCCACCAATCTTGAAGCAAAATTCTCGATCTGGCACGCTGTCTGCTTCTATCCTGACAAAGAACCCGCATTTAAACTTTATCTTAACCCCCAATCGCAATCACAGAGTCGATCGGCAGCAATTGTCGAAGAGTCCTTAGTCCGACTTGGTTTCACCCATGCTTGGCCGACATTAGCCGAGACACCAGCTCAACGCGGCCCTGACAAAGACGAATTTGTTTACTTCTCTCTCGATCTCGCTGCACACACTCAAGCACGAGTCAAAGTCTATCTCCGTCACCATGATGCTACACCAGCAGAGCTGGAATCAGCCTTGAGTGCTGCTCGTAACTATGTCCCTGGCGATGCGATCGAATTTTGCCAAGCAATGGCACCAGCGCAAACCTCATTCTTCGCCAAGCCAGCCATTACCTGCTTCTCTCTCGTCGAAGGAGATGATGCTACCCCATCAGGCGGGACACTCTACTTACCGATTTCCAACTATGCTACTGACGATCAGGTTGTGTGCGATCGACTCGATCTATACTTCATCCAGTATGGTCTGCCAGTCTCCACATATCAATCAGCGATCCAATCATTGGCGACACGTCCTCTAGCGGCAGGAGTAGGAATGCACTCCTATACTTCATTACGCCGAGAGCAACAGCACCGACGAGTCAGTATCTACATAAATCCAGAAGTAAATATAGTTCACTCTCCCAAAACAGTAATAGCCACTTTAAAGCCAGCAACGCCTCTCTCATCCATTGAAGAGATGGTTTGGCACTATAAAAGTAAGTCGGTTGAAGATCATCCTTTCTTTCAAAGATTGCAGAGAGAACCTACAAATCTGACTAACTTATGGCTACTATTTGCCAATTTTCAGGAAGGAATTGTCGATCACTTTACTCGGCGACTTGCACTTGTTGTTGCCCATATTGATAATGAATACATTCGGTGTATTTTGGCGCATCAGTTGAACGAAGAACTGGGCAATGGAGATGTATCGAAGATTCATCGAAAAATATTTGATCGATTGAAGTTTGCGCTTGATCCATACAAGCCCCAAACTATCACGACAGAAATGTTAGCACCAGCTTGTAAATTGAGCCAACGGTTAGAAGAAATGGCATCAAATCCAAATGCTTATATAGGTGTGGGAGCGGCCATTATGATGGAGCTTCGCGGCGAGCAAAGGGATAAAATCGTCACCCAAGAATTGTCTCGAACAACATTGGAAAGTTCTGTTAAGTCATGGTTCTTTCTCCACGGAGAGATAGAAGCTGTTCATGTTGATGAAGTAATGACACTAGCTCTTCAGATTGATGCGTCAGATGGCGATAAGGTTGCTGTCTTGCAGGGATTAGAGATGACTTCTGATGCACTGTGGGATTTTTGCAACGGAATGTATCGTGCGTGTTTTAGCTAAAATGTCAGGCACGATCTAGATTATAGCTAGTCCCTTGGGCAAACTATAGGATATGTACTAGAACGTCTAGGGAATCGAGTTTTAAGCCTTTTGGCTGAAAATTTATTTCCTAGCCGTCTT
>JANNDQ010000374.1:0-1588 GCA_031387965.1 Chamaesiphon sp. OTE_75_metabat_567 | reverse complement strand
CCCTCTCAATGCAAAAAAATCGAACTATTGCTTAGTTCCTGATTTCAAATGAGCTTGCTCTAGTTTCAGTTGGATGGCTGCCGCCTGAGTTTGCACCAAGAACGCATCCACCAACGGCTTACCAAACTGCATCAATTGTTCTACAAGTTCGCTACCTGCTGTTTCCGGTATCCCTGCATCAAAAGGCGGATCGGGATGATATTCCATCATCAGTTGGGTCATTTTTGCCACATTCTCGCCACAGAGCAATCCTACCAGCGTCAATCCAAAATCAATACCTGAAGTTACTCCAGCTCCAGTGATGCGATTCCTGTCGATTACCACCCGCTGGTTAATTACTTCTACCCCTAGCATTGCCAAATGATCTCGAAATGCCCAATGGCAGGTAGCTTGATATCCCTGTAATAAACCAGCCGCTGCCAAAATCAGCGAACCCGTACATACGCTAGTTACATACTGAGCTGTGTCTGCTTGCTGTTTCAAAAAGTTCAAGATTTCAGGATCTTGCATGATTTCGATTTGTCCAATTCCACCACCTGGAACACAAATCACATCTAGTGGCGGGCAATTTGCCAGTGTGACTGTTGGCGTAATAATTAAACCTTCAACTCTCGATCGCATCCACTGTTCTCCAGATGAGATGTATCTGTGTATTTGGTGGAAATGATAAAACTTGGTAAACCGCCATCACATCCAGTTGGACGATACCAGGATAAACCAAAAAGCCAATGTGCAGTGGAGTCATATTTTTAATATCGATCTAGAATTTTCGATCCTGGCACGATCGTAGACCGAGGGTTTAAACTTGGATAGACCTCAAGTGGGTACACTTTTAGCCTGATGATAATTTATTCCCTGCATTCTCTATTTCAATCGCTCTCCACCGCCCCTAACGAACGAACCATCCTTGCGAGCGAGATTTATGGATCGATGTTTATTCGATCGTGGGAATCTTTAATTCTTGGCGAACTTGCATAATAGATTTGTGCCAATTATCTTCAAATGGATAAGCCACGAGTGGATAACTACAAAAACCGCCAACACATCCACGCAAGAGAGATTTGAATAGTTTGGGAATCGATCGAAAGTTGCCAATCGCCGACCAAGGTACCCAAGACAACACAAATACGTTTAGCAAATCACCATATTGCACCAACATAAAAGCTGCTAAACCATACTCGCCGATGGGTGAACTATCAAAACCTGTGATGATATGTTGCACATCGTGAGCAATTCCCAGTCGCCGTTCAAAGATAGTATCTTTTTCTTTGTCGGCAAAAGCATCAATCGTAAAGCCCTGAGCATACATATGTCGGGCGTAAGCTCCACCCAGGGTATCTGGAGGTAACTGGGACAAAGCAGCCAGATCGATGTCTACTTCTCGATCGACGATCGACTGAGCTTGCCGACGCAATCGAGCCATCATCCAGGCATTCCAACGACTATAGCGACCAGCCGCGAGGATATGGAGAATCCCTTGAGCCGGATTAGTCATGAATACTTGATAAGCTCTTCGCAGTTCTTGCCAGTCAATATGATAGTGCAGTTGGGAATGAGTTGTCGTAATATTATTAACCATAAAATAGCT
>JANNDQ010000336.1:0-3211 GCA_031387965.1 Chamaesiphon sp. OTE_75_metabat_567 | reverse complement strand
TCACATTCAGCATCCAGGCGATAAATGCTGAATGTGAGTAAGATTCCAGTGCTGAGTAATATCTGGGTATCGATGGTGATCGGTATTATTGCTACTGTCGGTGTAGCGTTGCTAGCCGAAGCAGTGTTGTGGCAGCGGATGCGTCGGGTGCGGGCGACATCTACGACACTGATTATTATCTCCATCGGGTTAGCCTTATTTCTTCGCAATCTAATCTTGTTGATTTGGGGTGGTGAAGCTAAACGCTATAATCTGCCAATTAGTGAAGCGATCGATCTATTTGGCATCAAAATTAAGTTCTATAATTTGGTAGTGTTAGGATTGGCGATAGTGGCGATCTCTGGACTGCATTTTCTATTGCAGCACACCAAAATTGGTAAGGCAATGCGGGCAGTTGCTGACGATATCGATCTCGCACGAGTAACAGGAATTGATGTTGAGCAAGTTGTATTGTGGACGTGGATTATCTCCGCTAGTTTAACTGGACTAGGTGGTCAAATGTATGGATTGATTACCAATGTTCGCCCAGATATGGGTTGGTTTCTGATTATGCCGATGTTTGCCGCTGTAACTTTGGGGGGAATTGGTAACCCTTACGGCGCAATAGCTGGAGCATTTGTGATCGGTATCGCTCAAGAACTTTCAATCCCATTTGTTGGCTCTCAATATAAGCTGGCAGTTGCCCTGGTATTGATGGTACTAACGCTACTATTTCGTCCCCAAGGATTATTTAAAGGTACAGCTTAAATGAGCAAAATTGTTTTTACAACAATTGGTTCCTTGGGTGATCTGTATCCGCAAATTGCGATCGCACTCGAACTTCGCAACCGTGGGCATGATATTGTATTCGCTACGATGGATAAATATCGAGTCAAAATCGAGCAATTAGGGTTTGAATTTCACCCGATGCGTCCAGATGGGATGATCATGGATACGCCGGAAGCGATAGCGCGAATCAAACATGTCGATGCAGGTGCGGAATATTGCATCAAAAAGTTGTTGATGCCAAGTTTGCAAGATACATATAGCGATTTGCTGGAGATTGCCCGCGATGCGGACGCAATTGTTGCGGGGGATATTGTGTATGCGGCTCCGTTAGTTGCCGAGAAATTGGACATCCCGTGGATATCACTAGCACTCTCCCCCATAGCCTTTTTCTCGCTAGCAGATCCATCCGTACCGCTGCAACGATTTTTAGCGAAATTAAATAAGTTAGGACTGCCAATTTCTAGCAGAATGATTGGATTGTTCAAAGCAGTGAATAAAGCTTGGGCAGAACCAATTTATCAACTCAGAGCAGAACTAGAATTGCCCCCAATTTATCACAATCCGCTGGTCGATCGATCTACCGCCGCTCTGGTATTAGCGATGTTCTCAGCAACATTAGCACAACCGCAGTCTGACTGGGATCACAATACGCTCTTAGCTGGATTTACCTGGTACGATGGCAATGAGTTAAATTCCGAGCTACCACCAGAACTTCAGCATTTTTTAGCAAATGGTGAACCGCCGATTGTCTTCACATTGGGTTCAGCTATTGTGATGATTCCTGGCACCTTTTACCCTGAGAGTATTCAGGCAGCAATCCAACTCAATCGTCGGGCCATTTTATTGATTGGTGAAAATACAGTACCAGCAAATTTACCCGCAGATATCATCGCCATCGATTATATTCCTCACTCCCAAATTTTCCCTCATGCTTGCGCGATCGTCCACCCAGGCGGAATTGGTACCACAGCTCAAGCTTTACGCGCTGGTGTCCCGACGCTGATTATGCCTTACAGTTACGATCAGCCAGACAATGCGGCACGAGTCGAGCGATTGGGGACATCCCGAACGATCGATCGCGCTCAATACACCGCAGCCACAGTTGCCAATGAACTAAGCATACTTTTAGATCAGCATCATTACGCTGCCACAGCTGCCAAAATTGCGCGAATTATTCAGGCTGAAAATGGTGTGAGTATAGCTTGTGACGCGATTATTAAGACACTTGAGCGACCGAAATCACCTCTTATGATCTAAAGTCCGCCTTAATACATATTTCTTCGAGCTAATCAATCTGATCAACCTAAAGTTGTAGAATTAAGATTGCCATTTTTATCCTGGTATTGTAACGTTATTAGTTTTTGAAAATGAAAAATTGGGAACTCAGACTAGATCTGCTCAAAACCTTAAAAGGTGCCGTAACACTGATCCTCGATCCCAGTCGTGCTGATGCCACGCCAGATATCGAAGATGGCATGATCAAGCTCAAAGCTACTCAAATTGCGATCGAATACACCAAAACCCTACCAGGCGTAATTGAAATTGTGGAGGAGCGATATTTAGCTCCACCACCGGATATGGTAGCTCTGGCAAAATTACCTCAAGGAACCTTGGGATATCATTTCGCCGAACATATTCGCATTACTGGCTTTGACCCCAATTACTACCGCCCTCTACCCATCACCGATGATGCTAATTACATTCTGACTCGCCTCCGCCAAACTCACGATCTGTGGCATTTAGTCACAGGATTGGGCAGTGACGTAAATGGTGAATTAGGTTTACAGGCTTTTTGTTTAGCTCAGATTCGGATTCCCTTGCCGATTTTACTAATCGCAGGTGGACTGCTCCGCACCTTACTGACTGCGCCAGAAGAGCTGGGCGATGCGCTCGAACAAGTTGCTATCGGTTATCGGATGGGCGCTAGAGCAAAGCCTTTCCTGGCACAAAAATGGGAAGCAGGCTGGGATAAACCGCTAGCTCAATGGCGGGAAGAAATGGGAATTGTGATCGTCGATAAATATATTCCATAGTCTAAAGCAATCGATCGAGTTCTTTATTTTCCTTTATTTTCCCCAGTACCTGTTTGATTTCTTGAGTACGATCTTTCGCAACAATTAGAGTAACATCCCCATCGCGGACAACTACCACATCTTCAAGTCCAATCGTGACCACTACTTCATCAGGATTGCTGGCATAGAGTACCGATCCTTGGGTATCGATACAGACATGATTGGCTAATTCGACGTTAATATTATCACCTTTTAATAGTCGCTCGATCGCATTCCAATCACCTAAGTCATCCCAACCAAAATCAGCGGGAATTACTTGAGTTAACTTAGTCTTTTCCATTAAGGCATAATCGATACTAATTTTGGGCAAGGTACCATAAATACTCACACCTTGTTCGATTAATAATTGCATCAATTCTGGTGAATATTTC
>JANNDQ010000333.1:0-5076 GCA_031387965.1 Chamaesiphon sp. OTE_75_metabat_567 | reverse complement strand
ACGATCGTCGGTAATAGCGATTCTACGCTCGAAGCGATCGTGATAATAGTAGCTACTCCTGGTTCTTCTAGCGTTTTGAGCAGGGCATTTGCGGCTCCTTCTGCCATTGTTTCAGCATGTTCGATCGCAATTACAGATCTGGCACCCAGTAGCGGTGGACGGGCTAAAAATCGCCCGATTTCGCGGATCTGCTCGATCCGAATTTGGGGTGGTGCTTTCTTTTTGACTCCCGCAGCGGTAGCCTCGACGGCAGAGAGTAGTTTTCCTTGATGACTGTAGGTAGGTGCCACCCACAAGACATCGGGGTGATTACCCTGGCGGAGTTTTTGCTGGATTAGGGCGATATCTTGCTCTGGGAGTTGATTTGTGCCGATCCTGCTGGCACTATTACAGAAGATTAATTCAATAAAAGATCTAGCTGCCAAACTTTTGCCGATTCCATCAGCACCGTGAAATAGATATGCAGGTGCTAACCGTTGCTTGACGATCGATTGAGTCAACAGTTCGACAGCCTGAGCCTGTCCGAGCAAGGTAGAGCTAAATTGAATCAAGTTGTGAGTCTCAAGTGTGACCAAAACAATTGTATAACAGTTAAGATTAGACGCTTTGATTCTTAGTCTGCGGAGCGAAAAGTGCGGTCTTGGGGTCTCCCCAAGTAGATCACCTTTTCAAGACAGGCAGACTTTGCAGTATGAGCAACGACTTCTAGTCGTTGTCATTGCCTGAAATGATGGCATAAAAAATAAATGCCGAAATGCTGCTGTCTCAGTACTTCGTGGGTACAATAGGTGGGGAACTAGCACTAACCTAGATCGTCCCTAGAGAGTCTCAAGACACAGCAACTGTCCAGAGTAGTGGATGATTATTTACATAAGTTACTATGAACACTACTGAACCCAATCTTCAACGAATTTTATTAGTTGATGACGATCTCGTCGTTCGGGCTAAAGTCAGTGAGTCACTAGAACAAGACGGCTTTGAAGTAATCTTGGCAAAAAATGGTGATGATGGGATCACCGCATATCAAAAACATCATCCTGATTTGATTTTGGTTGATGCCGTCATGCCGATCCTGGATGGGTTTGAATTCTGCGAACAGCTCAAGAATATGGGCGAGCGCTCGGTACCGATCTTAATGATTACATCACTTGATGATGATGATTCGGTCGATCGAGCTTTTGCGTCTGGGGCGACTGACTACATTACCAAACCAATCAATCTACCGATTCTCCGTCAGCGAGTGCGGAATTTAGTGCGGCAATCGCAGCTGATCAAGATTCAATTAAATGAGCTGCAACAGGCAAACCAAAATCTCCAGCTATTAGCTAATCTCGATAGTCTGACTAAGTTATCAAATCGGCGGGGATTCGATGACTATATCCAGAAAGAATGGGATCGGATGAAACGAATTAAAGCACCGCTATCTTTGATTATGTGCGATGTCGATTTCTTCAAAAATTATAACGATCGATACTTACATCCCAATGGTGATAAGTGCTTAATTAAGGTTGCCATGTCGATGCGCAATACCGTCCGCCGCAGTGGCGATTTAGTCGCTCGATATGGTGGTGAAGAATTTGCGATCGTGCTGCCGAATACTGATGCTCTAGGTGCAGTTTCGGTTGGTGAAAATGTTCGCGCTGCTGTCAAAAATCTCCAAATTACTCACGAAGCCTCCGCTGTTTGCCCCTATGTGACGATCAGTGTCGGTGTCTCGACTATTATCCCCAATCAGGAAAATGACTTTCAAGCTTTGATTAATGCTGCCGATCGCGCATTATATCAAGCTAAATCTCAAGGGCGCGATCGAGTGACAATGATTGTGGCGTAGGATCGGGCTTTGGGCTTTAGGCTTTAGGCGTAGGTTGGGTTGCGGATGCAATCGCGCTGAGGTTTCCTCAGCGTGCGTTGCACCAAGCAGAAGAATGAAACCCAACATTTCTAGGGTGTTGGTGTGTGAGTTGGGTTTTGCTCCGCGCAACCCAACCTACAGATTTTCTACAACCTAAAACTATGGCAGCGCAAAGTATAATGAGTGGTTGACCATTATAGACCGTAAGTTTGATGTTACTGACAACACCCACCTGGAATAGTCTCGCAGATCGATCGCTAGCGGGGCAGATCTTAACTAGGAATGAATCCCTGGCGGTACTAGAAGCTAAAGACGAGGTGTTGCTCGAACAAATTGCCGCCGCTTATCGGGTGCGCCGTCACTATTGGAGTAATCGGGTGCGGCTGCATTATTTGCTAAATGCCCAAAGTGGGATGTGTCCAGAGGACTGTCATTACTGCTCCCAGTCGAAGATTTCCACGGCTGAGATCGAGAAATATCCACTGATGGCGCAGTCGAAGATTCTCGATGCCGCCAAACGCGCTGCTGAACTGAAGGCGGGGACTTTTTGTATGGTGATCTCTGGTCGATCGCCCAATGAAGCCACCTTTGGTAAAGTATTAGAAGCTGTGCGGGAAGTTAAAGCCAATTACGATCTGAAAGTTTGCGCTTGCCTGGGCTTATTAAGTGAGGAGCAAACCCACCGCCTAGCAGCAGCTGGAGTCGATCGAGTCAATCACAATCTCAATACTTACGAGTCCAATCACGATCAGATTGCGACAACCCATACCTACACCGATCGAGTCGAGACAGTCAAAAATGTTCATGCTGCGGGAATTACGACCAGTTCGGGCGGTATTTTGGGGATGGGTGAGTCAAATCATGATGTGATCGATTTAGCCCTGTCCCTGCGCGAATTAGGCGTGACTAGTGTCCCGCTAAATTTTTTGATTCCGATTCCTGGGACGAAGTTTGCGGATATTCAGCAATTGACTCCGCAACAGTGTTTACGGATTCTGTGCCTGTTCCGATTCCTCTTACCCTCCCAAGAAATCCGAATTGCTGGCGGGCGCGAAGTTCACTTGCGATCGCTTCAACCGTTAGGATTATATGTTGCCAATTCAATCTTTGTCGGTGATTATCTGACGACTCCAGGACAATCGGCAAATCAAGACTGGGATACGATTTCAGACATGGGATTTGTCTTAGAAGCTGCGGATGGCTCGGCGATAAACTGATGATAATTTGGCAGGGGTAATGTATAAATCCCCTCTTAGAACTCTACAGTTAGAAATCGACTAAAATATAACGGACAGATGGTTTATCTATCCATCCAGTCAGGAAGCTTTATCATGCAATCTATTTCTATTGAAACAGTTGCGGCTACTAATGGAGATCGATTGTACCGTGCCGCGATGGGAAATCAACACTCTCTTGGTAGAACCGCTGGAGAAGCTTTAGATGCTTTGAACATTCAAATGGGTAGTCAAGAAATAAATGGATTTCTATTACTTAAAAGTTTTCAGCCAGACCAGTTTTTTACAGCGGAACAACAACAAAGATTAATAGAATTAATGTCGATTTGGCGAACTACACGCGATCGAGGTGATACCATCTCTCCAGAGCAACAATTAGAGTTAGATGCTTTGATTGAGGATGAATTAAATGCCACAATAGGACGATCAAAAGCAATTCTTGCCCAGATCCAGCCATGAATCCTCTCTATTTTTTAGTAGCAGAACGCGCACATCATCGATGTGAATATTGTCGCGCTCCAGAGTCGATATTTAATGCTATGTTGGGAGTTGAACATATTAATCCAGTTGTTGCTGGCGGAACTAGTACAGAAGAGAATTTAGCATTAGCTTGTCGATCTTGTAACAGCTTCAAAGGTAGCCGCAGTAGTTATATCGACCCTGAATCTGGACGAGAAGAGCGGTTTTATCATGCCAGACAAGATCGATGGGAGGAACATTTTTTAGCCAATCCTAAGTCGGGTGAAATTATAGCAATAACCGCAATCGGAAGAGTTACAACAATCGGTCTTAAAATTAATAGTAAATCTCAGCTTACCGCCAGACAATTTTGGATTCAGCTTGGTTTATTTCCTTAAACCATCATACAATCCAGCAATCTCTGCCAGCGGTAGCGTTCTCGATTGATACTCTGTTCGCGCACGCCCTTGCTTCCCTACGGTTCAGATTCATACCCTCATTTTTGAGCTGAAGAGCAAGCTTCACAAAACTTTATATCTAATAACTGATATTAATTCTCAATAGTTATGCTAGTATCTTGGGTAGACTTATTGATATAGATAGTCAATAAGTTAATTCGATCGAGGTACCGCGATGACAAGTACAGCAGTAAATCCATCCCAGATGGCTCCTTGGTGGGCGGGGAATGCGAGATTAGTTAATCTTTCCGGGCGACTCTTAGGAGCGCATGTTGCCCATGCAGGGCTGATTGTCCTCTGGGCTGGGGCGATGACCCTATTTGAAATTTCCCACTTTGATACCAGTCAACCGATGTTCCAACAGGGATTGATTCTCCTCCCCCACTTGGCAACATTAGGTTTAGGTGTTGGGGCTGGTGGGCAAATTATTGACACTGAGATCTATTTTGCGATCGGTGCGGTTCATCTGATTAGTTCTGCTGTCCTCGGTGCGGGTGGTATCTATCACTCAATTCGGGGTGAGGCGATCTTACCTCAAGATTCAACCTTCGCTAGCTCCTTTGGCTACGACTGGCAGGATACTCAGAAGATGACCACTATTCTGGGTATTCACCTGACGCTCTTGGGGGCTGGTGCATGGCTACTTGTTGCCAAAGCAATCTGGTGGGGTGGGCTATATGACTCGGCGCTGGGTTCGGTGCGGGTAGTGAGTGACCCGACACTCAATCCAGCGCAGATCTTTGGCTATCTCTTCGGGTTGCATGGTAGCGCCGGGA
Source organism: Chamaesiphon sp. OTE_75_metabat_567 (assembly GCA_031387965.1). Lineage (GTDB taxonomy): Bacteria > Cyanobacteriota > Cyanobacteriia > Cyanobacteriales > Chamaesiphonaceae > Chamaesiphon. The sequence goes on along the minus strand of JANNDQ010000333.1, from coordinate 296 downwards.
TGGCAGCGGTCGATAATCTCGAAGATATCGTCGGCGGGCACATTTGGGTGGGTTTACTCTGTATTGCTGGCGGTGCTTGGCACATCCTCACGACTCCTAGTCAGTGGGCAACCAAAGTGCTGTTTTGGTCTGGGGAGGCTTACCTGAGCTACAGCTTGGGTGCGCTTGCCTACATGGGCTTCTTTGCAGCTTACTTTGTGACTGTCAATACCACAGCCTATCCTGAGGTCTTTTATGGGCCTGTAGGATTGAATATTGGGATGGCAGTCGAAGCGGCAACTGTGAGAACTTGGTTG
>JANNDQ010000302.1:0-1904 GCA_031387965.1 Chamaesiphon sp. OTE_75_metabat_567 | reverse complement strand
TGAGCGCGACTGCGGGCTTCGTACTTATCTTCTTTCTTATTCTTAAAATAAACCTTATCTTCTGCCAGCATCACATGGGCAGCGTAGCAGAGGACGGGAGTGCGATCGGAATACAATAAGTCTGCCAGCGTCGGCGGATCGACTAGCTCCCCATCTTCGACTAGCATTTCCCACGCTACTTCTAGACTTTCAGGGTCAATATTTGGGGTGGCTGCTGCAATAAATTTATCTAGTTCTGCTGGCTGTTTGCAAGTAACGCCCAGAACTTCATAGGTAATGTCACGCGGATGCAGCGTGTGAGCTTGGGTGCGACTATCGATCGCAATCCAGTGTTTTTTCCCTTCTGGTCGATCGGCGATCGCAAGTCGGCGTTCTCCGTTATGCAAAAATTCAACTAGAGTTCCCTTCTCCACTCCGATCCTCTTCCTTTGTAACTTGAATTGTTACGTGTGATTTAGTTAAATTTTAGTCTCTAAAGCTCTACAGAAGTTTTCTTACTTCCCAACAAATAGAAGACAGCTTTATGAATGTCAGCAATAGCTAAAAAATCAACTATCCACCATCCACCATCCACCATCCACTAATCCAAAGGAGTTTGAAGACATGAAGTTTGCTGGAAACATAGGCTACTAGCAATCCTCAGTCCTCATCCCTTACTGTCTAGCCTTCGACATTGATGAATGGCATCAAAGCTACTTGACGAGAGCGCTTGATCGAGAGAGTCATGTCTCGTTGCTGCTTAGAAGTCAGTCCAGTGATTCTACGGGGTAAAATCTTGCCACGCTCGGTGACAAATTTACGAAGTAAGTCTACATCTTTGTAGTCGATCAGTTCGCCTGGTTTAATTGGTGATAACCGTTTGCGGAAATAAGCCATGTTTTTAGTGGGTAATTACTAGTTACTTGATCTCTTTGTGTGTCGTGTGCTTGTTGCAGTAACGACAGAACTTGCTCAACTCTAACCGAGCGGTGGTGTTCCGACGGTTTTTCATAGTTGTGTAGCGGGATACACCAGCAGAGCGTTTCGCAGTGTTAGTGCGGCACTCAGTGCATTCCAATGTGATGATAATCCGAACGCCCTTTTTGGCTGCCATACTCTTTACAGACCCAACTTGGGAATAAAATAGACACAGCCTATAATTATCTCATGACTGTTACTCGATCGGCAACTAACGATCGACTTTTTGGCTAAATTGCCTGATGTATCGATGATTAAAGATTTTTTCTTAGTAACGATTCTATGTCTTGACTACCATTAACCACATGGAGAATGATTACAGCTTCTTCCGTAACTTGATAAAAAATAATGTAGCCATCAAGTGGCAGTCCACGCAGCATGGGCATAATGTGAGCATAACTACGTCCCATATTCGGAAATTGGACGAGATTTTGGCATTTTCGATTAAATTCTTGAAACAGGCGTTCTCCAGCTTCGACACTACGATTTGTATAATACTCAGAGATTCGCTCTAGATCTTGACTGGCGGAAGCAGCAATACTATAACGACGATTCATTCAGATTTAGCCGCTCTTGCTTTGCTAAACCGTTCGAGAATATCATTTACGACTGTTTCGCCGTCGAGTACTTCACCTCTAGCAACTTCATCCTGTGCAATTGCTATTTTTTCCCTAACTTCGTTAACCCACTGGAGATATTCAGCACTCTGCTGTTCGAGGAGACGAAAGGCTGTGTCGATTACTTGTTCAGGATTACTAAATTGTCCCGCGTCAATTTGGGATTGAATGAATCGTTCTTGTTCGGGTTTGAGGACGATCGCCATACGTTTGGGAGAATATTGGTGATATCTGGATTTTAACGTACCTCCGCTTCCTCGTGACTCGATCGAGACAGTGTGTTTTTATTTGGGTACAATTTATGTAGGGTTGTATTACTATCGAGACTAT
>JANNDQ010000294.1:0-2583 GCA_031387965.1 Chamaesiphon sp. OTE_75_metabat_567 | reverse complement strand
AAACAACAGCGCCAAAAAATCTTATGAAAAGGCAAGGAAATCTGTGGCCAGAAATCATCGATTTTGAAAACTTACTGAGATCTGCCAAGCAAGCGCAACGTGGCAAGCGATATCGAGAAAACGTACTGGAATTTAACTATCATCTAGAAACTGAGCTAGAACAACTGCAAACAGAACTCCATAACTGCACATATCTTCCGGGCAATTACCACACCTTTAGAATACTTGACCCCAAGCCTCGCCTAATTTCTGCTGCTCCATATCGCGATCGAGTAGTGCATCATGCCCTCTGTAATGTAATCATGCCACCGATCGAACGCACTTTTATTCACGATACTTATGCTAATCGCATAGGTTTTGGCACCCATCGTGCCCTAAAGCGCTTTACCGAATTTGCCCGATCAAGTCGCTATCTTCTACAGTGCGATATCCGCCAATATTTTCCCAGCATTGACCACGAAATCTTAAAAAATATTCTGATCCGCAAAATAAAATGTGTAGATACCACTTGGTTAATTAATACTATCATCGACAACAGCAACACCCAAGAGCAAGTAGCACATCATTTTCCAGGAGACAACTTACTAACTCCATTGCAGCGACGGCACGGATTACCGATCGGCAATCTTACTAGTCAATTTTTTGCCAATGTCTATCTCAGCCGTTTTGATTTGTTTGTCAAACAGCAGCTAAAAATCAAAAAATATCTGCGTTATGTAGACGACTTTGGACTATTTTCAGACGATCGAGCAGAACTAGTGGCAGCAAGGGAATCGATCGAAGCGTACCTAGATACCCTACGACTCAAACTGCATCCGATCAAAAGTCAATTATTTGAAACCCAGTATGGTGCTAACTTTGTCGGGTTTAGGGTTTTGCCTGATCGTATCCGAGTACGCAATGACAATCTGCGCCGAGGTCGCAGACGGCTACATCAAATGCATCGTGATTATACTCAGGGGAAAATGATCCGTAGCGAACTTGATCAACGTTTGCAAAGCTGGGATGCGCATCTGAGTCATGGAGACACTGATCGATTACGTCGCAACATTGCTGAAAAATGGACATTTTCTGAGATACCATAAATTATGGGGTGGGCAAGGTAAACGGGGCGGCTCCTGGAACAACAAACCACAAAATTGCCGTTCCGCCACGCGCAACAACAACAATCCCGATAATAGTAACAACAATATTGGTTTGCGAGTTGTGTGTGAAATCCCCAGCACTCTTTTGTACCAGAACTGGCAGATGGGAATCTGTTGGGTGTGTCAAAGAAGAGTCCAGACCCATTCCAGAGATATCCATCCCCTACTTGGGGCACAGGTATCCAAAAATCAACCGGATCGATCGACATAGTAGGGCAACCGAACCATCGATCGATCTATCACTGGGTTTATGTATGCCGCAACTACAAATTAAAAACCACACCACAGAAATCCATTTTTTTTCAGAACTCCTGCCCACAATCTCTGAACCCCTAAACATGGTGTTGATCGAGGGTGGAACCTTCCAAATGGGTTCGCCAGAAACAGAAATCGATCAAAGAGAGACAGAAAGCCCTCAACACAATGTAACTGTGCCTTCATTTTTTATGAGTGCTTATCTCATTACCCAAGCTCAATGGTCGCAAGTAGCTCAGTTGCCAAAAGTAAATAGAGACCTGAAGCATCAGCCATCAAGATTTGAGAATAGAGCCATGAACCCAGTAGAGAGCATTAACTGGTATGAAGCCGTTGAGTTCTGCGATCGGCTTGCCGCCCACACCAAACGTAAATATCGTTTGCCTAGTGAAGCCGAATGGGAATATGCCTGTAGGGCAGGAAGTAAAGAAGCATTTAACTTTGGGAAAACAACTACTACTGATGTCGCAAATTATGATGGTACCGATGCTGCTGATGGTAAATGGTCGGGTTCCTATGGCGATGGTCCGAAAGGAATTTATCGGCAAAAAACGACTCCTGTAGATCAGTTTCTGTCCAATGCCTATGGTTTGTATGATATGCATGGGAATGTATGGGAATGGTGTTTAGACCATTGGCATAATAACTATCAGGGTGCCCCGACAGATGGGACTGCTTGGTTGTCTCTCGGAGAAAACATTAGTTATGTTATTCGGGGCGGCTCCTGGGACAACGGACCACAACTTTGCCGTTCCGCCTCGCGCAACGACATCAATCCCGATGATAGTTCCTACATTATTGGTTTGCGAGTTGTGTGTGAAATCCCCAGGACTTTGTAATCCTTTACCCTCTTACTCTCTAACCCTTTACTTTGTATTTCCTCTTTCGCCGTAGGCGATCAATTTATATTTAGCTAATTTTCACAGACTATTCCAATAGCCAATTGAAAACATCTGCCACAGTCAGTTGCAATTCCTGAGCAAAAGATGGGACAGGAATCTGCTGCTGTGGTAAATCAAAGAATAATGCCTGTTGGTTGGATTGAGAGACAAATACAGTTTTTTGATCAGGATCGATTAACCAACCCATCTCGGTACCATGATTGAGACAATGCAAAATATTCTTAGTAACTTTAGTCTGGTTTTGATCTGGCGATAAAATTTCAATCGTCCAATCAGGTGCA
>JANNDQ010000247.1:0-2450 GCA_031387965.1 Chamaesiphon sp. OTE_75_metabat_567 | reverse complement strand
CTCCAGAGATGTCTGGTTTGTGGTGGGTTTGCCAGTATTTTTGCGGGGACAATTGGGCTGGACTTTCGCACAGGTAGGCGGCTTCTTGGCTTGCTGGGTAATCGGTTACGGCATCATTCAATTTTCAGCACCAGCATTGCTCAAACGATTTGGATCGGGTCAGCCGCCAGGATCGCAGACGATTCGGTTTTGGACATTTGCGCTGGTTTCCGTACCCGCTATGATCGCAATTGCTCTCCAATTAAACGTCCCACCCAATATTGCGATTGTCGGTGGACTCTGTATTTTTGGGGTGGTATTTGCTTTTAATTCAGCAGTTCACTCTTACTTAGTCTTAGCCTTTACCGACGATGACAAGGTGGCGTTGAATGTGGGCTTCTACTACATGGCAAATTCTGGTGGTCGGCTAGCAGGTACGGTATTATCGGGATTAGTTTATCAGTTTTATGGGCTGGTAGGCTGTCTGTGGACATCAGCGTTCTTTGTGCTGGCGGCAGCATTGGTGACACTGAAGCTACCCGATCCGCAGCCGAGTAATGCGATCGCCTGGAAAGCTGGCGACGGCGATTAATTTTAATGACAAGCACACATATTTGGAAATCAACAAGGAACCAAACACAATGAACGCAACAGTAAAAAAATTCACCACAGTCTTAGGAATCCTCGCGTTAACAGTTAGTGCCACCGCAACAGCCAATCCATCTGCCCACAGCCAATTATTGGCACAGGGAAATGAGGGCGACGCAGTAAAAGCTACAACACCAACAATTAAGATTGATGGTTCGAGTACGGTGTATCCGATTACTCAAGCGATCGTCAAGCTATTTGAAGCCGATGCCAGAAACAAGGATCAGGTGGAACTCAAAGTCTCTGGTACAACAGGCGGCTTTGAAAAGTTCTGCGCTGGTAAAACTGATATTAGCAATGCTTCGCGACCAATTTTGCTGGCAGAGATGGAAACCTGCAAGAAAAATGGGGTGAGATATATGGAGTTTCCGATCGCTTTCGATGCGTTGACGATCGCCATCAATCCCCAAAATGACTGGGCAAAGGATATCACCGTTGCCGAATTGAAAAAGCTCTGGGAACCTGCGGCACAGGGCAAAATCCTGCGCTGGAATCAAGTTCGTTCCTCTTGGCCCGATCGACCCATTAAGCTATTTGGGGCGGGTGATAAGTCTGGTACTTTTGATTATTTTAATGAGGCGATCGTCGGAAAATCCAAAGCTACTCGTAAAGACTATACTGCCAGCGAAGATGATGAAGCTTTGGTAGACGGAATTAGTAAAGATCCAAATGCTTTAGGTTATTTTGGTTATGCTTATTACCAAGAGAACAAAAGTAAGTTGAAACTATTGCCAGTTGATAATGGTAAAGGGGCAATCTTGCCATCAACTCAAACCGTAGAAAAAAATCAGTATCAGCCACTGTCTAGACCGCTATTTATCTATGTCAATCTCCGTGCTAGTGCTAATCGAAAGGTACTCGGTAAGTTTGTCAGGCTATATATTAACAAGGTTGCGACCGTCGCCGATTCGGTTGGCTATGTAGCTTTACCGGACAGAGTAAGAGATGTTAACTTCATTAATTTTAATCGCGGTAAAACAGGCACGGTATTTTCTGGTAAAGCCAGAATCAACTCGAAGATTTCGGACTTGTTACCAAAGAAACCAACTTATTAGTTGTTAATTTAATTTAGAAATTTAGGGCGGTTCTCTTGCCGAGAGAATCGCTCATCCTGTTACCTATAGAAATTAAAAACAATGGAGCAGCAATCTGAACCAATTATTGAGAACTTATGGTGGGTAATTCCTGGCAAACTAGCAGGAGTGCGGAAGCCCACAGCAGCGGAATTGAAAGAGTTACAAGCAGTGGGCATTGGGGCGATCGTCTCAGTCATGCACGATCGATCTAACCTAGAATTGTACGATCGGGAAAATATTCCTCACTTATGGCTACCGATTCAGATTGCGAGTTCGCCGAGTCAATCGCAAGTCGCAGAATTAATTGATTTTGTCGATCGATATCATCGCCAAGGTGTGGGAACTGCCGTCCACTGCACAGGTGGCTTACACCGAACAGGGACGATGTTGGCGGCTTATTTGATTTTGAATGGTGCGTCTGCTGAAGATGCGATCAAGCAAATTGCAACGGCTAACCCACATGCAGTGTTAGAACTAGCTCAGACAGTCTTTTTACGTTCTTTAGCTGCGGAAAATAGTTAAAAGAAACTGCTAATAACGGTAAGTTTAAATTGATCGAGTCTGATTAAAGTCATATAGAAGTTCATACTGATGGAACCGCAATCGATCGAGCCAATTGTCAAAAACTTATGGTGGGAAGGGAGTAAGCAGCCTTTTAAAGTATCCTCACCCGCTTTGTAGTTAGGAAATTGCCCGATCTGATGAAAAATTTTGACCATCCCCCCAGAATATTATTCCTGTATGGCT
>JANNDQ010000221.1:0-2286 GCA_031387965.1 Chamaesiphon sp. OTE_75_metabat_567 | reverse complement strand
CAATTGACCGAAGCCGTTCGTCGTAAACCTTATACCGTCGTCTTATTCGATGAAATCGAGAAAGCGCATCCAGATATCTTTAATATGCTATTGCAGATTTTAGAAGATGGTCGCCTCACCGATGCCAAAGGACGCACGGTAGACTTCAAGAACACGATGATCATCTTGACCTCGAACGTCGGTTCCAAAGTAATCGAGAAAGGTGGTGGTGGTCTAGGTTTCGAGTTCTCGGACAACAAAACCGAAGCAACTTACAACCGCATCCGCAGTTTGGTCAACGAAGAACTGAAGAACTACTTCCGTCCTGAATTCCTCAACCGTCTGGACGAAATCATCGTCTTCCAACAGCTTACCAAGCCGGAAGTCAAAGAAATCGCTGACATTATGCTCAAAGACTTGTTCACTCGTCTGACCGAGCAAGGAATTCAGCTAGAAGTCACCGACCGTTTCAAAGATCGTCTCATCGACGAGGGCTACAACCCAGCGTACGGTGCGCGTCCTCTCCGTCGGGCGATTATGCGTCTTCTCGAAGATATTCTCGCAGAAGAAATGCTCTCTGGGCGGCTCAAAGATGGCGATACCTCGATCGTCGATATCGGCGAAGATGGTAAAGCGATCGTCACACCTAAGCAGGATAAATTACCTGTGGTGTTACCCGATTTATTAGCCCCAGTTGGCGAATAATCAATTTAGAAGTTAAATATTAGTTTAAAAAGGTGTACTGTAAGGTATGCCTTTTTTTTAGGTAGTACAGCGATTGAAACCATCCTGACGGATACGCTCCGCGAGTGCCGCTCTGCGAAGGCAGAGGCTCCGCGAACGGAATGCAAAGTCCGCCTACGCGGACTAATTAGAAAACATCCTAATGACCTTGGCTGTGCTTGTTGGTATATGCATATTAATTGCGATTAACTAACATGTGAAGTACTATGTGCAGAGGGTAACTAAGAATGAAACTGTCCAAAGTAAAGGTATCACAAGTACTTTTCGTAGTCAGGAATACAGTCCTATGAAAATAATTGTTGGGTTATCAAGTATTGCCCTTGTTTCACTTTTTAGCATTGCTCCAGGTTTAGCGGTGGGTCGATCGAGCGCAGACATATCCGATCGAGATTTACCCAGCACAGGCAAAAGTATACTGGTAGCTGGAGAATTCAATACAGCAGAGCGCGATCGCAAGCGTGCAGAGCGGGACGCTGCTAGCGCAGAATACCGTAGAGCTGCTGAAGCGAGAAAGGATGCGAATAAAGCACTTCAAGCTGAAAACCTTGCCGCTGCTGAAGCCAGACAGCAAGAACGGGAGGCACGTCAAACTGAATACCGTGAAGAATACCGTAAAGGTTATGAGGCTCGACAGGCAGATTCAGCAGCCCGTCGAGCTGAACGGGAGGCACGTCAAGCTAAATGGGCAGAACGTCAAGCTATTATGGCTGCTGAAGCCCAGAAACGTGAAGCTGCTAAAGCGGCTGCGATCGAAAAAGAACGCGAGTATTATGCCAGTCTTTCTCCAGCAAAAAAGAAAGAATATGATGCTCGCAAACAAGCTCGACAGCAAGCTGCATTGAAATTTTGGGGCAATGTGCTGAGCACGGGGATAAGTATCGGTGGTTCATCGTCATCACCGCAAGGAAATAATTCAGGACAAGATGACTGGAGACAGCAAAATCAGCGTTCTGAACCTCAGCAGTCTTCTCCTGAGCCTGTTAAACCGATTTCATCTTTTTATGGGAATGGTCCTGGCGGGTCATTCTATGGACATTAAAACCCATTCTGAAATCAGGTTTGAACTCGTTTGCAAGTAGTCGATCTCGATTGAGTTATTGAGATCGATCAGTGGTTGTACTAAAAACGCTGAGAAACTAGACTTCTCAGAATTACGCTAGATCCCCGACTTCTTGGAGAAGTCGGGGATCTGTCTCCCGTGCTTCTCGATCCACAAAGTCCGCCTTTTCGGACTGAAAACAGAACAAATGTGGAATTTGATATTTTGGCGATCGATCTGACTAGCAGAATGTGGATTTAATTATAGCCCCAATCTGTTCGATCAATAATCTGCTTCAGCAGAACATAGAACTTCCCAATTAATCTACCTCTAGATGGTCGATGCCTCTGTAGTTCTTGATTTGGCGTAGCTCTTCTGATAATTGTAGATCGAAGCTGGGCGCGCACCCGCATTGGAAGCCCATTGTTTGAGAGCTTCAATTTGGGGTTTGGCAATTGTGGCTAATGGTACAGTTTCTTCGAGAGCGCGGATAATATGTTCGGTATTAAAATCCGATCGATTGC
>JANNDQ010000207.1:0-2825 GCA_031387965.1 Chamaesiphon sp. OTE_75_metabat_567 | reverse complement strand
ACCCTCGGACAAACCGTTGGCGATTTAGTCGAAGTCAAGACAGGGCTATTTGCTGGGGACTTAGTGGTAAGTCAACGTGCCTCCCAGCTCTACGCTCAATCTCTGAAAAAGCAGCCGGCTAGCGAACATAGCACAGCAGCTAAACCCGCTCCTGCTAGTCAAAGTCAACTACCGCTCTATCTAATCTGGGGCTTAGTTCCAGCCGTTGGCATTCTGGGAGGCAGTGCTTTTTGGTTGGGGCGCAGAAGTAATCGAGTTACGACGGGTATTGTCGATGTTATGGAGCTGGAGGATGAAGTTATAGATTTGCCAAGTGCTGAGATGTTACTATTAGAGGAAGCTACTATCGATCGGGTACATCCAAAATCTGAATCTGAATCGGTGGGGATCGATCGATAATTTCAATCTAGTGCGAATAATAAAGCTGACGATCGAATATCAAGAATTGTCCTTGCTCCATTCTTCTACCAAGGTGTGAATTGAGCTATTAGCAGACGCTAAAAGGTCAGGATCGATCGACGCTACAATTCCATTAGCAACTTTATTTCTTAGCTCCAAGCAAATATTGAAGAGATCGAATTCTGCGATCGAGATTTCGCCACTCGAAAAAGTATGATTTAGAAGTTGCTTGGTAGGAAAACGTGAAATTGGGAGATTTTGGGCAATTGCTCTTTTGCGTAATGTAGCCTCAAGAATACTCCATGAAAATAAGATTGCTGGTTCAAAGAGTGAATCTTGAATTAGTGCATTTAAATTGACTAAGCGAGCATTTAATTCTTCCCAGGATGGCAATTCATTACCACTTGAAGGTAATATTTTCTCGCTGGTGTCATCGAGAGTTACCAAGATAAACCGCCAGCCATGATGGTTTGCCACTCGTTCGGCTATATCTTGAAATCGATCGACAGATAAACGGTTTAGACTAGTTTTTATCTCTAAAACTATCCCTTCTTCATCTTTTGTTGCAATTAGATTGGGGCGATATCCACCCAGTTCAAATGGTAAATCTGAGATTAGAGGTTCGATTAAAACCTTGTAGCCATTATCTGATAATTCTTGTGCCGTAGATTGAATTCTCTGCTCTTGTAATAACTGAAATTGATTTTTCATAGATATGCCTCTAGGCTTTCTGCTAAACAAACACGAATATAAATGCACTCTTCGCCCAATGTAACGCCTTTGATTAACAGTGAAGGTAAATTTGTGATATCAATTGCATCTGAAAGAAATCTTCGATGGCTATCAACGTCAGAGATGAGTGCATCATCAGCATAAACAACGCCTACTAGAGCATCTTGAATAGGTTTGATAATATTATCTATATCTGCGGGGGAATCATCGCATAAATAGACTATTGTTAAGCGAAGACCTCCCTCCATGTAAGGAGTTCCACCAATCCATTCATTTCTTGCTCGACCATAAATATAATCTTTCCAAGCTTGTAAGTTCTCACGATTTTTCGCCTGATGTGATACTGGTCGTCTAGGGATAAGCATCTCAAACAGTAGATAGCTCATGCGGTACAATTTTTAACATTTACATCTGAATATAAATATATTTTAAGATTATCGATCGAAGATGAAAACTAACTATCCTAACCAATTCTCTAAATCTCCGACCACCTGAAAATCTAATAAATCCTCACCGAGAGACTCCAATCGATCGAAAGGTTAGATTTATGGAGAATTATTGGAGAACGATATCGAGGCTCACAAAACAGTCGCGTTCGGAGCGATGGATTTCGATCGGATTTCCAGAGGGATCTAGAGCAATAATGATATCATCAGCTCGCAGGCTATCGATTTGCCATAGAGAATTAGTAGGATAGAGATTTTCGTGGACGTTATCATCATCACATCTTACCACGCGATACTGACAGTCAGAATCGTCGTTCGCGTAGCTTTGCCTCTGGGGAATTGATTCAATGGCAATCGGGCATCTGACGGCGAGTTTATCCGGTACTAGCAAAAATCGATCGACTAAATTACTGGGCAACCAAATTGAAGCCCAGTATTGAGAATAGATTAACATTCCTGCCTTACTGCAATGAATTACTCGGAAAATATTATTGAGATCTATCTGAGTTGCATTCGTTCCTTCATTGTCAGGATTATCGATAATTTGCTGATAAACATTTACATATTCAATCTCTAGTTCCGAGTCTGTTTCACAAATGTGCATCGCTCCTTTTGGGCAGATGCGAGGGTAGATATTCGGTCTAACTTCGATGCGATTATCAGTAATTTCAATTATCCCAGCATCAAGCAATACGTTACCTTCATATCTGACTAAACCATTAACTTTAATTCCCCAAAGTGAGAAAAAATGCTCGACTAAATAATCGAGCCATTCAACATATCGGTCGAATTTTTCTCCGCCAGTATGCTCTAAACGATCGCCTCTATCGTTAACCCGCCACTTACACCACAGGCTCGGTTGGCTTCCTGGCGGTAGATTGAGAGCGACAATCGATTTATCTTCATCTTCAACATCAACAAAATATTCAGCATCTACACCTAAATCGAGTCCGATCGCTGCCAGTCTGCGATTATTTTCGATCGCATTGGGATCTCGTTTGACTCTTCTAGTCCGAGCAAATTTTTGTAGATAATCTGTCTGAGCTAGAGAAAGAGCTGGAGTTAGCATCCAAAAACCGTAAAAGTCAGTACTGTAACCCATAGTGGGATTGTCTTTTGAGTAAGTTAGATATTTTTAAAGAGATGAAAAAAGGTAGTGTTTAGCGAGGCAAAACAAAACAGTGATGACAACTACTTTGTGAATCAGTTTCGTTATTTTATCGCAACTTCTGTATTTTTAGATGTCTG
>JANNDQ010000195.1:0-2164 GCA_031387965.1 Chamaesiphon sp. OTE_75_metabat_567 | reverse complement strand
GCGGATAAAAGGACTTGAACCTTCACTTCTTGCGAAACCAGTACCTAAAACTGGCGCGTCTACCAATTCCGCCATATCCGCGCATTAAGTCCGATCATAACATAACTATTAGACCGATGCAAAGAAGATACGTGAGGCTCTGGATCTGACTGCATCTGAGTGCTTATTCTCAAGGCTAACCTCTAGCTCTGAGATAATCTTTTTACCTCCATCCCGCCCAGCAGTTGATCGGCATCCCAGAGCAAATCGGGAATTTTCGCCGCATGGGGACTATTGACCAGGCAATGAGAAAAATCTAGCTCTTTAACATTGCTAGCCTTGGCACCAGGAAACCAGTGTCCACCATTTTCGAGCAGGTTGTAGCGCATTTTGGCGTACTCAACCATATCATAAGCGATCGCGAGATTTCGCAGCCAGAGGATCGTGTGCATATTAATATCCCCAGGCGTGTCTGTATGAGCTGGTAAGCCGTCTTTCCAGGTCTGAACCCACTCTGCTCCCAATTTCTCAACAGCGGCACGTTCTAGCCGATCGATAATTGGCGGCAGTAGTTCAGCGGCACGGGCAAGGAGCGGTAGTGTCTTGAGATGTTCATCAAAATCGCTGGGTGTAGCTGCACCGACGCTGAGGGTATGGATTTGAGGATGGCTGAGGCAGAAGAGATTATTAAACACAATCGGACTAAGCGGTTGACAGAGTTCGACAAGTCTTGCTGATGGTTGGTTGAGCAAGCCACCTTTATTCGTCGGGCTGATGATAAATACACCCATATCGTGGCGAGTTGCCGCTTCTACTGCTGCCCAGTTAGTTTGGTTGATATAGTACCAATGAAGATTAACATAATCAAATTTGCCAGTTTCGATCGCTTCCACGATAACATCGGTCGGGCCGTGGGTCGAAAATCCAATTGATCGCACTTTTCCTTCCGCCTGAAGCTGTTTGGCAATGTCCCAACAGCCACCAGACCTCATGGAATAATCGAATGTTGTCGGATCATTAATCCCATGCAAGCCCAAGAGATCGACATACTCCAGATTTAGCCGCGACAAGCATAATTCAAAGGTCTGTCGAAATTCCTGCGGATCGGCGACGGGAGCAACTTTAGTCTGAAAGATAAAATCTTTGCGGTTCAATTTTGGTAAGATCTGACCGAGCTGAACTTCTGATGAGCCATAAAATCTGGCAGTTTCAATATGAGTGATGCCGACTTCAAGCGATCGACGGATTGTCGCTTCGAGGTTAAGCTGATTCTCATCAGGAATTTCTGACATCGGCAGATCTTGCCATTTGTGTTGGTAGCGCATTCCTCCACAGGAAAACACAGGCATTTGTAACTCAGTTCGACCAAAACGACGATATTCCATAGTTAGTTAATTTACTGTTATTTATCGAAAAAGCAGAAGATAATTTAATTTATTCATTACCTTAGAATGTCACGTAAAGACCTAATCCTCTCCGATGGCTATCTTCCAATAAAGCCTGAAATGATTCAGTATTTTCAATAGCTAATTCACTCATATTTTGAAGAGATTCATAAACTTGTTCTGGTGTTTGAAAATACGACCCCATATATCCTGGATCGAATATGTTATTTTTAGAATGCAATGGAGAGCCTAGAAGTAGACCTCGATCGAACTCAGGAAGTGATTCGTCGATTTCCATCCACTCCTCGCCAATACCCAGATCGATGGCAGGATTATAAAAACGAGTTAGTGCAAAGTCACCATACTCCTGAATATCCTTACTAAATTCATATGAGATCTAGATCTGCCATAAAGTCAGCAACAGAGCCTCTTTTCACATTTCCTTGGGCATATTCTTGCTCGGCAATTTTGACTTCAGCAATTAGTTCGCTTCTGCGCTGCTCTTTGAGCCGATTATTGATGATTTGTACCAGCATAGTTTGTTGTTCTACTGGCAATGATTCAACGATCGCAATTGCTGATTGGAATGTTGGTATTTGTTCGTTCATGGTCGATACATCCGATGGAGCGATTGTATGGTTCTATTTTACCGCGATCGAGCCTTGAGGCATAATAGAAGTAAGACTTTTGGAACATGTCACAAATGGTTCAGACCCCAATTAGACAAATCACCCTAGAAGAATTCTTGGCTCTGCCAGATACGAAGCCTGCTAGTGAATACATCGATGGTGAAATCATTC
>JANNDQ010000174.1:0-2607 GCA_031387965.1 Chamaesiphon sp. OTE_75_metabat_567 | reverse complement strand
GTCCAAGTTCACCGATTCCAGGTCAACCAAAACCTAGTCCAAAGCCATCACCAGATATGAGCATTTAGCCAGTTAGTAAGCAATAATTAAAATGAATACAATGCTTAGTTCGATCGGTAAAAGCCTATTAATTTTGAGTTTGATTCTGACAATCCAACCAAGTCAGGCTCGATTGCGAGATCCCCTCCAAGTTAAATCCACCAAAATTGCCCAGACAACAGGGGCAGAATTATTTCAGAAAGGATCGACAGCCTATCAAGCTCGCCAGCTACAAGATGCTGTTAGATATTGGCAACAAGCACTGACATCATTTCAGTCAGCACGAGACGAGCGGGGTGAACTAGAAACACTTGGAGCTTTGAGTGCCGCTTATATCGAACTCGGTGAATACGATCGAGTGATTACTTACGGGGATAAACTACTCGCACTTTCTCAGCGATTGAAGATTGTGCAGGCTCAAGCACAGGCATTGGGTAATTTAGGAATCGCATATCAGAAATTGGGCGACTATCCCAAATCAATTAAATCTAACCAGCAAGCATTACTCATTTTCAAGAGTCTCAACATGGGTTCTGCTGAAGGACAATTGTTAAGCAACTTAGGCAATACTTATGCCATTATCGGTGATTACGATCGAGCCATTTCTGGATATAAGCGCAGCTTGGAAATCGCTCGATCGAGCAAAAATCTACAGCAGCAGGGTAATGTCCTCAGCAATTTGGGGGCGGTTTATACAAATAAAGGCGAGGATCGTCAAGCACTTGAATATTATCAAGAAAGTTTGACAATTGCCAAATCGCTCAAGGATATTCCACTCCAGATTGGGGTTTTGATTAATCTGGGGACGACGCATTATTTGCTAGGCGATCGAGACTTAGGCACAAAAGAATCGGAACAAGCAGTTATCCTCGCCAAACAAATCGAAAATCCTCAATTGCTCGGTGATGTCTTGAGTAATTTGGGCTTGATTTATGCAGATCGGCGGGAATATGCCAAAGCGATCGCATCTCATCAACAAAGTGTCCAAATCGCTAGCGCAGGCAAAAATCCCCGCACCGAAGCCCTCGCCCGCAATAATCTCGCCCACACCTTCCTCGAAACCAATCAGTTAGCCGCAGCTCAACAGCAGCTCCGCAGCGCGATTGAAAGTCTGGATCGGGTTAGATCCACCCTGAGCGACTTAGAACAAGTCAATATTTTTGATACTCAAGCGGCCACCTACAATCTACTCGAACAAGTCCTCATTGCCGATCGCAATCCTGAAGCTGCCCTAGAAGTCGCCGAACAAGGACGCGCCCGGGCTTTTGCCCAAAAACTAGCCAGCCGCTTGCAGGTAGCCGCGACCCCACCATCGATCGCCAAAATTCGCCAGATTGCTAAACAACAAAATGCCACAATTGTCTCCTACACAGTTGTACCTGACAAACAATTTAAATTTCGGGGCAAACAGCGGGGTGAGAAAGTCGGACTGTTTATTTGGGTAGTTCAGCCAAATGGTCAAGTTACCTTCCGCCAAAAAGATCTGCGCCCTTTACGCCAGCAGAAGATCAGCTTTGAAGAGTTAGCAGATGCTTCTCGCTGTCTCCGCGCTGACAGAACGGCTTGCATTAAAGTCGATCGATTCGCCTCATCGACTCGAAAATTTACCAAAGGCACTTACCCTGGATTAAAGGAACTATATCAACTGACGATCGCCCCAATTGCCGATCTGCTGCCCCAAAATCCCGATCAACATGTGATCTTTATTCCCCACAGCTCCCTGCTGCGGGTGCCATTTGCAGCATTACAAACACCAGATGGCAAGTTCTTAATCGAGAAACACACCATTCTGTCGGCACCCTCGATTCAGGTACTAGATCTTACCCATCAGCAACATCTTCGCCAAGCCAATGATACTAATCGATCGGCGATTGTGGTTGGAAATCCCACCATGCCAGCAGTGATCGAGCAAGTAGGTGAAAATCCCGTTCAGCTCCTGCCGCTAACTAATGCCGAAACGGAAGCTAAGACAGTTGCTCAATTACTTTCCACTCAACCGTTGATTGGTGCCCAAGCGACTAAAGCTAATGTTTTTAAAAACATCGAACAGGCGAGATTTATCCATCTAGCTACTCATGGACTAATCAATTATGTCACCAAGGCTGGATTAGATTCGACCGAAATTCCCGGCGCACTAGCTCTCGCCCCAACTAGCACCGACGAAGGTTTGCTCACAGCTAGAGAGATTCTCAATCTCAATCTCAACGCCAAACTAGTCGTCCTCAGTGCCTGTGATACCGGACGGGGTAAAATAACTGGAGATGGTGTGATCGGGCTATCCCGTGCCTGGATTTCCGCTGGAGTTCCAAGCACGATCGTCTCACTCAGACAGGTACCTGATGATTCAACAACTCTATTGATGACATCTTTCTATCAAAATTTTACCAAAACAGCCAATATCGCTCGATCGCTCCGCCAAGCAATGCTAGAAACAATGAAAACTAATCGAGAGCCAGTTAGATGGGCTGCTTTTATGCTAATTGGTGAAGCTGAATCTAGGTTTTAGGGATTAGGCTTTAGGATCGAGATAACAGCACCATCCACTATTCACTATCCACTATCCACTAT
>JANNDQ010000151.1:0-1977 GCA_031387965.1 Chamaesiphon sp. OTE_75_metabat_567 | reverse complement strand
ATAGTGGGTTGCGGAGGGGACGATCGATCGACTCACCCGTTAAGTTAAAATGAAAATATCGCTATCGCTCTTCATGCATAACAGCCTTAAACTAAGTCTTGGATGCTATTTATCGTAAATTGTCATAAATATTACTACGATGTCCGATCCTAATAATGATAATCTGTTCTTCAGTATTATTCAGTTCGTAAATAGATCGATAGTCACCCACTCTGAGCTTGTAAAACCCAGCTAAATTACCTGTTAATTCTAAAGGGGTAATATCATCAAAATTTGCTGATAACCAGTCGATTTTTTTAATAATTCGAGATTGAATCTGTCTCGGCAGACTAATTAAATCTTCCCAGGCTTCAGGTTCGTAGCGGACGGGATAACTCACCTCAAATTAGCCCTAATCTTCTTTTGACTTCATCAGCAGAAATAGTTTGATCATTGTGTTGACGACGTTCGCGGATTGTTAGTAGCTGTTGCTCAATTTCTGGCTTAATTTCTCCATCATTATCTACCGATCTTTCAGCAAGTACTTCTTCCAAGACTTCTTTCATCAAGTCCTTGAGTTCCTCTCGACTAATTTCACCGATTTTCATGGCGATATTCCTAATTTGAATTTTACCGTAAGCTGTATATTTAATCCTTTTCAATTCGATTATAGCGATTTTTAGGAAGATGAATCATCTCTTGCCTCGATAGCTCTTTACCCCCTTAGAGACAGATGAAAAAGTTAGTTTCCACACCAAAAGCCGATTGATCGACTAATTGGCAGGTAGAATTAAGACATTTGGCAAAAAAGTCAAAAAACTTATGACGATCGCAACTTCAGCAATAAAACCGCCTACTTCAGCTCCCATCCGATATGACACGATCGAAGAAACTGCCGAACGGTTCCAACTAGACAGCAATCTCAGACAGCAGATTTTTGGCATTTCGCCCAGAAATCAAGCTCGGATGTGAAAGCAACAGGCTATTCGTTAATCAATCGGAGCAGTTCAGTTGTCGAGACTTTGCCGCTCATGTCTGAGCCTTCGAGGAGGCTGTCGGCGAGATCGCGTTTGTGCTTGTGTAAATCTACGATCTTTTCTTCGATCGTATGTTGAGCCACTAACCGATATATTGTCACAGGGCGCTTCTGCCCGATCCGGTGGGTACGATCGGATGCTTGATCTTCGACGGCGGGATTCCACCAGGGGTCCATATGGATCACGTAGTCGGCGGCGGTGAGATTGAGTCCCGTACCGCCTGCTTTGAGGCTGATCAGGAAGACATCGCCTGTGCCTGCTTGGAAGGCATCGACGCGCTGTTTACGATCGCGGGCGCTGGTACTGCCGTCGAGATATTGATAGGGAATTTTCTTGCTTTCTAGATATTCACGCAGGATGTGGAGATGATCGACAAATTGACTAAATACTAGGGCTTTATGTTTGTTTTCTAATAGTTCGGTTAAAACTTCACCAAAGAGTTGGAGTTTGGCGCTGGGAATGGCAATGTCACTAGTGACTAATTGGGGGTTACAACAAGCCCGCCGCAGCTTCATAATTTCGGCTAATACTTGCAGATGTTTTTGTCCAGCAGGTGCATCAGTTTGTGCCAATTTAGCGATCGCATCCCGACGCAAAGCTTCATAAAATGCCATTTCATCTCGACTTCACGTGTCCCGCCGATCCCGCCCCTGCCGAGTGGCCAACGCAGGAAGAGATCGCGTCGTGGCGCACGGGAGAGTTTGCCACGGCCCGCGCCGCCGCCGGTGGTACAGCGGTCGCGCCGGGGCCCGGGGAGGCAGCGGTTGACGAGGCCGCTGTCGCGCCGCAGGGTGCCGAGTCCGCGTCACCGGCGCTCTCGCTGCGGGTGTGGCTCGGCATCGCCGGGGTGTGGCTCCTGCTTGCTGTATTCTGGACCAACCAGCTGGTGTTGTTTCGCAACCTGCGGCCGAGTGAGACACCCATGGACTTGTGGTCAATTGCCCGGCTGCAATTGGCCGGG
>JANNDQ010000009.1:0-2103 GCA_031387965.1 Chamaesiphon sp. OTE_75_metabat_567 | reverse complement strand
CCGCGATCCAAAATGATAAACAGCACGGTGCCCAATCCGAATGCCCCAAGGTTGAGCCTCGGGATTGCGCTCGAATAGCCGATCAGTGGCAGCAATTACAGTTTCATCGACTTCAAAAGCTCCGGTTTCGATGTCGATCGCCACAATCTTGCCCTCATTTCCGGTCTCAACCTGTTGTCGAATGCTAGATTCATAGAGATCTTGCCCACGTTGAGCTAACTCTTCTTTGCTGTAACGTCTTTGGCGAACTGCCATTGTTCAGACCTCAATTACGACTCTTCTCTTTCATTCTAGCTCAGAGTGTCGGTTCGTTAGATCATGGCAGAGAGAAGGGTTCGTTTCTGTGGTATTGCACTCAACGAACCAGATTATAAGTCAATTGATAATGAGGCTGCACCTTGTTCATAAACCAGTTCATGTAAGCTCTGATATCTTTCGAACTACTTCGTCAATCGACATCGAGTCACGTACCCAGAAACCCCCAGAAGTTGACTCACAGCACACCTCAATCTCCCGAGCTAAGTCCTCAAAAGCACTAAGATCACCAGAAGCATTTACATGGTCAAGCCTAAACGCAAGCCCCGTAAGTACGTCAAATATTTCGCATACCTTGCCGCTGATCACGTAGAAGTTGAGCAAGTGCTCCGTAAGGTCGCCTTGAATCGCAGCATAAGAAATAAAACCAAGGCGTAGCCCAAGTTGACGGTGGCTCTCAACATGACTTTTTATCGCCGCATACCAAGCAGAGTCTAACCAATTCGCTGGTGAGTTGGTCAGAATGCTAACGCGAGTGTACCGTATTCCATGTAGTCCGAGTTCGTGTGCAGCTCGACGTGATGCCGACATTACTCGTTGATGGAATTTGTCGCGTGACCAAATTTTTGGACCTAGGAGCGACAGAGAAAAATCGGAAACGAAAACACGCGAGGACTGATCGGATTCCTGACCAGTAGTGATGAGCGCCTCCGCCATATTCATACTGTACTGGTTGACCGCATCGATACGACCGAGTAGCCAACTTTTGTGCCACATGGCACCGACATTTCCTCCGTGGACAGTCTTCAATGTGTTGAGCGCCAAAAGGATTTGAGTGTTGGGAATCTGGTATATGGTGGAATGGGTAACGAATGGTTCAGGGTTGAAATTCGGATCTGGTAAACCAATAGACCTCGGGACAACAATGCCAGCGGCAGCATACTGTTGTTGTAAAAGAATAGGAACTTGATTAGCCAATATTTTCAAGATCTCCTCAGTATCATTGAATTGCCAAATCCAGTTGTCCTTGGTTGCGAATGTTATTTCGTCGATCAGGTCATAGATATCAAAGGACTCGGCATGTAAAGTAAAGCCTGAGTTCCGAAGATCCTTCCAAAGTCGTTCACGACCCACGCGATCATCACCCAGGATACCGTCCTTCTTGCAAGCCTTTTTGAAGAACTGACGCTGATCTAGGTTGATCCTGCGAACAAACGTCCAAACTGGCTTGCCTAGATCGTGTGCAATGCGAAGTTCTTTGCGAGTAATTGATATTGGATTCACTCCGTCATTCTCGCAGATGCCACCGTAGCGCTTGTCAATAATACTAATTACCAGATCAGCCGTAGGGATGATTTCCGTGCATACATTATATGAATGCAGTCCATTCTCAACAGGAAATCGCGAATCCTCCGATCTAAGAACTCGGAAGCCGTGATCGCGAAGGAAGAATGATAGCGCTCCTCGGACATCCTTAAGGTCATGGACGGTCGAGCTGATGAAGACTGTAAGCGGCTTTGCCGTATTACTTCTTGAGGGTAGCATTCAGCAGATCAAACCTGTGTGACGAAATTGACTCTGGATCTGCATGTTGTATTTTCTCCGGTAAATTATCTTCGTACCAAAACGCCAGCGGTCTAACGTTCCCGTTCACCCGCTGCTAGAAGCTTTTTAGGATTGTCAACCCAACTCAGCCGGTGTGCAACGGGTTTGTTAGACTGCCGCTTACTACTGTCGTTCGACCCAATACAGTGGTTTGCGCTTATGGTGCGCGACAGCCAAAACACGAATCTGCTCCTCCAGCACACGGTACAGCAAAGAGTAGGGAAACTTGGGTAAAGTTAGGCG
>JANNDQ010000084.1:0-3158 GCA_031387965.1 Chamaesiphon sp. OTE_75_metabat_567 | reverse complement strand
GAAAATGTTGGATTGCCAAATCTGGAGCGATAATATCGCGGACATTTTTCAATCCTTTCAAATATCCTGTATCGCCAGTGAATGCTGGTTGTGTCGCTGTACAAAGCACTACCGTTACTTGATATCGATCGCACAATTCCCTCAATACACTTAAAATTGGATCTAGTAGCCCGACTGGTAAAGTCTGAACTTCATCTAAAATAATTACACTATTAACGATATTATGCAGCTTCCGACACTTACTTGGACGATTGGCAAATAAACTTTCAAATAACTGGACTGTGGTAGTAACAATTAATGGCGCATCCCAATTTTGAGTAGCTAATCTAGCTTTAGCGTACTGCTGTCTGGCATCATCATTAGTTTCCTCTCGATCGTTTTGATAAAACTGTTCTGTATTAGCCGCACTGTGATGTTCTAGTACCGAATTTTCACCCAAAATATCTCGGTAAACATTTACTGTCTGCTCGATGATACTAGTATAAGGTACGGCGATAATAACTCGATCGAGTCCATGTATAAGTGCATGTTTAAGTGCAAAAGATAAACCACTGAGAGTTTTACCGCCACCAGTCGGTACGGCTAATCGAAAGACACCCGCAGGTAATTGGGCCGCATCAGCACAAGCTTGATAAACTTCCCGCCGAACTTGGTTGACTGATGATACCTCGGCTGCTTCAATTACTTTTTCTCGATCGATTTTAAGCTTTGCCCACAAATCTGTTAGATCGATTGATTGTTCTCTCTGAATCGTTTTCTCTCGTTTAAAATGCTCTTCAGTATCTAAATAGTCGGCATCAACCAAACAAGAGAATAATAGTCGAGTCAATAGATCGTAGCTATAACTATCTGTGAGTAAACTTCGGATTAAAGAATTAAAATCTTCGTCAATTTGTAATTTACCTAATTCTTGTTCGGCATTGGTACAAGCAATTTTATAATCTTTTTCATATTTTGGATCTTCAAGCTTACTCGCAAGTGTCGCTTTTTGGTGCAATCCAGCATGATGCCCATAAATCAATAAAGCTAGAGGAGTTAGTTTGGATAAATCCCAAGCAAGTTTAGCACCCTGAATAGCATGTGGAACTTTTTTGATATACGAATTAGTTCCACTATCACACTCATCTAAATACGTCTGAAAATTGGGGCTGTACTTACCTAGATCGTGCCATAAGCCTGCATAGTATCCTAGTTTACCTGCCTTGAATTTATTAGCAAATCCCTCGGTTAATTTTGCAACGTCACCCAAATGCTCCTTGAGTTCGTGCCATTTATCATCACCTTTGCCTGGGGTATGAGCATTAAATTTATATTTCATTCCAGCAAAATTATTCGAGTTTTGTGACCATATCACCAGTGAGACTAAATGCTCGTGCTTCAGTGATTTTGACAGGAACAACTTTGCCGCGTAGCTCTTCGATATCACCGTTGAAAAAAGTGAGACGATTACCGCCAGTTCTACCGAGCACTTGATCGGGATTTTTAGCGTTGCGTTCTTCCACTAGGACAGATTCTACTCGATCGAGATATCGCCCAGATCGCTCGATCGCAGTTTGGGAAACGAGATGATTGATCCGTTGGAGTCTATCGAGCTTGATTTCTTCACTCACTTGATTTGTCCAGACTG
The DNA here is from genome assembly GCA_031387965.1 of Chamaesiphon sp. OTE_75_metabat_567. Classification (GTDB taxonomy): domain Bacteria; phylum Cyanobacteriota; class Cyanobacteriia; order Cyanobacteriales; family Chamaesiphonaceae; genus Chamaesiphon. The sequence goes on along the minus strand of JANNDQ010000084.1, from coordinate 1,531 downwards.
CCGCAGGGGTGTTTGGACGAGGGGAATAGGCGGCGGTGTTTACCATATCAAAGCCGATATCCGAAATTAATGTGAGTGTGCGCTCAAATTGCTCCTCAGTTTCGCCAGGAAATCCGATGATCGCATCAGCACTAATCGAAGCATCGGGCATATACTTACGAATAGTATCAACGATCCGCCGATATTTTTCGTGGGTGTAGCCCCGCGACATTTCTCTGAGGATGTCATTATCACCTGACTGAAACGGGACGTGAAAATGTTCGCAAACTTTGGGCAGTTCGGCACAGGCTTTCACCAATCGCTCAGTAAAGTAGCGGGGGTGACTAGTCGCAAATCGAATCCGATCGATCCCTTCAGTATCGTGAATATAGTAAAGTAAATCTGTCAACGTGTTGAGATGCCGACCTTCAGCTGTAGATCCAGGCAAATCTCGCCCGTAAGCGTCGATATTTTGACCAAGCAGGGTAATTTCTCGATATCCCTGACGCGCTAAATCTCTGATTTCTGTCCGAATCGCGTCCGGTGTCCGCGATTGCTCTACGCCACGGACATTTGGCACGACGCAATAGGTACAGCGTTCGTTGCAGCCGTAGATCACATTTACCCACGCAGTAACGGTACTATCGCGGCGGGGTTTGGTAATATCTTCGATGATATAAATCGGCTCGGTGGCAACTACCTGTGCGCCAGCAAATACTTGCTGTAAGAGGTCTTCGAGGCGATTGGCGAGCGGGGGCCCCATGATGATGTCGAGTTCGGGAATCCGCCGCAATAGGGCCTCTCCTTCTTGCTGGGCGACACAGCCTGCCATAATCAGAATCAGATCAGGATTGTCTTTCTTGCGGCGGGTTTGTTTGCCCAGATAGGAATAAACTTTCTGCTCGGCGAGATCGCGAATCGTGCAGGTATTGTAGAGAACTAGATCTGATGTAAATGGATCGTCTGTCCAGTGAAAGCCCATGTCTTCGAGTATCCCACCCATCCGCTCGGAATCAGCTTTGTTCATCTGACAGCCGAATGTGGTGATGTGATAGCTGCGGGTTGTGGGGGTCATTGTTTAGGGAGTGGGGGATAGGCTTTAGACTTTGGGCTTTAGGCTTTAGGCTCTGGGCTTATGTTCCTAGAGCTTAACTATCAATTGATTTATGAGAGCCGTTAGCAAGACTTTAATTATACGCGATCGCACGTCTGGCTTGATTCTAGATCGGTTTTGTTCGGAGCAGGTGAAGATAAAAATTAAGACAAAGAGCTGTAAATATGCTCCCTGCCTTATCAAATATCTTTCACTATCCACTATCCACTATTCACCATCCACTAAATCGGTGTGCCATGAACCAGATTATTGAGTAGAGATTCGATGTGTGCCATTGCCTCTTGACTTTCTGGTTGGTGTTCAGAGGCATCGGCTAGCCCAGCTAATTGTTGCTTGAAAGCCTTGATATGATCTTGTAATGGTTGAATCATCTCTTCATACAAAGCGATTTTAGCAGCTAGTTCTGTCGATACCTGTTTAGTTGCTTCATATTGGTGT
>JANNDQ010000069.1:0-3203 GCA_031387965.1 Chamaesiphon sp. OTE_75_metabat_567 | reverse complement strand
CCGACTTGCCACTGTCCCCACGGAATATTTACCGTTTTACCATTGAGCAGTATTTCGGTACCTTGACTAATAAAATTGCGGTTAGGTGTTTGACTAGTCGGCAGTGGGGTGACTCGATTAGGCGGGTTCGGAATCGGTACACTTGGTTGGGGATCTGCGTAAGCAACAATGGGATAGAAACTAGTAGCAATAATGCTAATAACAGTCAGCGAAAACCTCAAATAATTCATACTAATCGGTGTGGTAGGATGCAAAAATTGTGACTGGGCTAGAGTCGAGGCGGAGTATTATTTCCGCTTCCAGTCATGACTATTTCTGTCTCTGATGGCTGACCTTGCCACGGATCGGTAATTTCTTCACGATCGATTAAGTGACCACTACTGCTACGAATATGTTTCCATCGATCGAGAATATCCTCAATCAGCACAGTATTAATCCAGACCTTCGCAACTACAGTTAGTGGGAGCGCTAATAATAATCCTGAAAATCCAAAGAATGTCGTGAAAAATATCTGAGCGATCAGCGTAATTGCTGGCAGCAGAGATACCTGTTGCGCCATAATATATGGTGTCAGCAAACTACTTTCAAATTGTTGAATTGCAAAATAAACAATAAATATAGCTACAGCTTTCCACGGCTCATCTAGTAAGGCGATCGCCACAGGAATAAACACGCTAATTGCTGGGCCAACATTAGGGATAAAATTGAGTAATCCAGCTAAAATAGATTGAGCTAAAGCTAGCGGAATGCCCAATGCTAGTAAACCAATTAGACTAAGAACTGCTACGACGATCGTACTCAAGATTGCTCCAGCAAACCACTTACCCAGCGAGATTTCACATTCAGCTAAAATCCCATCAATTCGTCGTCGATAAAAATTTGGAAACAACGAGACAAATGCGCGACGGTAAGCCTTAGGTTGAGCCAAGAACATAATCGTTAAAATCACCATAAATAGGAGATTAAGAATCACGCCCAAGGAACTAGAAAATAGCGTTAAAGATTGTCCAGCAACAGATTGCATCAAAGGTTGCAGCTGTCGATTCAGATCTGCAAGATTGGGTAAATAAGGAATTAGTGCAGCTGGAATATAGGATTGAAGATTAGGCCCCCACTTACTTGCTGATGCAATAATTGCGGGAAACTTTGTTGTGGTTAATTCTTGAAACTGAGTGATAAATGGCGGCACAATTAGCACAAAGAAACTAACTAAAATTCCCATAAATATCGCCAGGGCGGCAAAGACACCCAATCCTCTGGAGAGCTTGAATTGACGCTGAATTTTTCGAGCGAGTTTATTAAGTGCTGTAGCTAAAACTATTGCTGCAAAAACTATCAATAGTACTTGACGAATTTGCCATAATATATATAGTGATAATACTAATGCTGAAAATCCTAGCCACTGACCTAGTAACATAAGCAGGTTCGATCGTTAATGAATTTAAATTTAGTGGATTTAAGATTGTTATACTTGAGATTACCTCATTCTAGGGAGCTTCGATCGTGTACGCAGTTGTTTCGGCAGATCGCATTTCAATTCCACCTGGCTCGGTGCTGCGGATTCCTGGCTCATGGCAAGATTTTTGCCAACTCCGAGATAGTCGGGGCGATGGCTCGATTCCTCGGCTCAGATACCGTGATGGAGAAATTTTATTAATGAGTCCATTGCCCCGCCACGGACGAGAAGCTCATATAATTGCTGCAATCGTACAAGCTATTCTCGAAAGCCAGGATCGTAATTATGAGGCATTCACGCCGATTACGATGGAACTGCCAGACGTGGGTGGAATTGAGCCAGACTACTGTTTTTATATCGATAACTGGCAAGCAGCCATAGGCAAGGATCGGATCGACTGGAAGGTAGATCTACCGCCAGATTTGGCAATTGAAATTGATGTCACTAGTTTCACCTCCGAATTAGATTTTCTACCTTTTCAGGTGCCAGAAGTGTGGTTATTTAAGAAATATCAATTGACAATTTACCAGTTGGTAGCTGATAAATATGAAACTACCGATCGCAGTCGTTATTTTCCGAATATCCTCATCCACGACATAATTGCTAATTGTCTAACAACTGCCAAAGAAAAAGGTACCGGAGTAGCAATCACCGAATTGCGCCAATCTTTACAAAAGCCTAAAGCCTAAAGCCTAAAGCCTAAAGCCTAATTAGGTATCCAAACAGACACAGAACCACCCTCACAAGCGAAATTACCCCATCCATCAGAATTAGTAATAATCGGGGTAGTAATAGCCTTGGTGATATCGGCGTAGGTAGTATTTGGTTTACCGACATTCATCCATTTTGTGCCAGCGCCACCATTGCCCATGATGACAGCCATTCCTTCAGGATGTTGTTCATCACCGAGTCTGCTCCAGCCGACTGTATTGGGATGATCGAAATAATCATGCTGGATGCCATAAGCATAGTCACGTCGAACTTGGAGCAGTATATCTAAAATTGCTCGATGAGACTTGAGGATAATTTGATAATTTTGTCCATCCTTGCCTTTGTCTGTATAAGTCGCGCCGTAGTAGTCACCATAAAATACGCAGGGGTAGCCAGCTTCTCGGAGTAAAATCAAGGCGTAAGCTAGGGGTTTGAACCAGCCTTCTATGACTGATTCAAGGGACTGAAGCGGTTGAGAATCATGGTTTTCGACAAAGGTAACTGCGAGTGTAGGTTGATGTTGGACGAGACTATTTTCAAATATTTTGCGGAGATCGTAGCTTTGTCCCTGAACGCTAGCAATGTGAAAATTGTTGTGTAAAGGTGCATCAAATAGATGTATTTTCCCTTCGGTTTCTTTAATAAAATATTTTAGGGCATCGAGTTCATAAGACCAATATTCACCGACAGTGAATAGATCCTTTTTGGTGTAAGCATTGAGATCTTTGAGCCAATTATAAAAGAATTTAGGATCGATATGCTTGACAGCATCTAGCCGTAAACCATCAATCTTGGTTGTGTCTAGATACCATTCACCCCAGGATTTTAATTCACTTAATACTTCAGGCTGATCCATATCTAGATCGCAGCCCATGAGGTAATCAAAGTTACCTTTTTCTAGATCGACGTTTCGATCGAATGTTTTATCCTTAATTAGATATACAGCCTTTTGCTGCTGATTATAAACATTATAATCGATCGCATCAAAGTGCCACCAATGCCATTCCATTTTGGAGTATTTACCTTGGCGACCAGG
>JANNDQ010000032.1:0-4168 GCA_031387965.1 Chamaesiphon sp. OTE_75_metabat_567 | reverse complement strand
AGTGGAATTCGACATGAGATTATATTGACTCATTCAAAAGACTTAATAGTGTGTTCTGTTAAGTTTACTCGATCAACTGAATCTATAGATGTCAGTATTGAAAAAGCACATGGTGACTCATCTGCATTGTTTGCGGATATTCAAGCGAAAACAAAACAACAATTCAGTCAATGGGTATATGTACAGAGAAGTTTGCGGATCTTTGAAGATTCAAAAATTTATATCTGCAAGTCGCCACGCTTAATCGATTGGACTAGAACCCAAGCGATGAATGATGCTGATGACATCATTGCTGAAATTCTGTCCGTGAAGTGTAAACTAAATGAGGTGGCTCGCTAATGGGGGCAGAGAACCTTAATTCAGTAACATTGAATGCTTATGATTATGGTTTTCGACGAGATGCACATCAACTTCTTGCTTGGGGTCATCAAGATGCCTTCCCTCAAATCCACTGCGATTTGAGGGAGGAAGAAATTACCGGATTAATAGTAGAAGCAATCGAGCGAAGAATTGACAATCCCACCACCCCAGAAAAATTCTTGAGATATTATGTTGAAGAGGAGAAACCAATTTCCGTTGAAGGGCGTACGGGTAAAAGTAGGCGAAGATTAGATTTGGTAGTGGTTAGCGGTCACAGTCGCCCAAGACCTAAATATATATTTGAAGCAAAACGATTGAGGAAGAATGGCTACCCAATTGGTAAATATATCGGGGAAGATGGATTGCAATGTTTTAGCAAAGGGGTATATGCCTCAGAATATTCAGAAGCCGCGATGGTAGCTTATCTCCAAAGTGATACTGCCAGCTACTGGGAAAAAGAATTGAAGCGAAGTGTCAAAGAAGATCTTTCCTGTACCAAACAACCATCAGAGAAAGTTTTAGTGTTAGATTCCATCCCTGATGTATGGATTAGCGAACACAAACGAGAACAAAATATCTCGATAATTGTGTATCACATTTTTCTGAACTGTTCGGCTAAGTCTTAACTGTAGCTTCTTCTAAGTCAGAGCTTCAGGAGTAAAAAGCTCACTGATTTTGCCATACGTATATTGCCAAGCCACGTAAAAACAATAAGCTTGCCCTAACGGCAAGCTTATTGTTCAAGTAACAAACCTGCAATAGGTTGAAACTTTTTTGATTACGGAGGAGGTGGGATTCGAACCCACGGTAAGTTGCCCTACACAGCATTTCCAGTGCTGCGCCATCGACCACTCGGCCACTCCTCCACACACTCGGTGCGGATTTTAACGCTTGACTAGCATACCCTAGACTTTTATTAACTGTCAACTGATAATGAATAATGAGCAGCCTCCAGCTATCAGCCCATCATGACTCGCAATTATCAAATCAAAATTTACAATCGCCAAACTGAGACATACCATCAGGTGACAGTGCCAAGTGATCGATATATCCTGCACAGTACTGAAGATTGCGGTTTAAAATTACCTTTCTCCTGTCGGAATGGTGCCTGTACAGCTTGTGCGGTACTAGTTAAGTCTGGAGACTTGCACCAGCCAGAAGCAATGGGACTATCGCCCCAGCTGCAACGACAGGGCTATGCACTGCTGTGTGTTAGCTATGCTTGTTCGGATCTCGAAGTCGAAACTCAAAGCGAGGATGAGGTTTACGAACTCCAATTCGGCAGATATTTTGGCAAAGGCAAGGTTAAATATGGACTACCGTTAGATGAAGAGTAATTTGTGGTTGCAAACAGCTGGGCTGATGTTACTAGCTGGTTGCCAAGCAGCACCACCCAAATATCCAACCGTCCAAATTAGTCGTGTTCTGAGTGGGCAGTCGGTAGAGTGGATTGATCGATCTCAGCAACCGCCCGTAATTCAGCAGGGACGACTAATCGGTATCGATGCGCCAGATTCAGGGCAAGAACCCTGGGGAAGCCAAGCAAAACAACGATTGGAGACATTAGTTGGAATGCCAGCTCAAGATGCTGTGGGCGTAGAATTCGAGGATGCAGCGGCTGATAAATATGGTCGAAAGTTTGTCTATCTGTGGAAAGATGGTCGATTACTCAACGAAGAATTACTCAGAGATGGTGCGGTGTTGGCAAAAATCAGATCGTCAAATTCACTCATAACCAATGCTAGCGGTACAAAGTATCGCGAACGCTTGATTCGGGGTAGTCAATATGCCCGAATCATGGGCGTAGGCATCTGGAATCCAGATCTGCCGATGCGAATGAGTCCAGCCGAATTTAGGCAAGAAGAACGATAATTTAGGGTTTGATGCTCAGGAATGCAGATCCGTCAGAGCCAATCCCGATCTAGAATAGATGTATCCAGTCACCAGCTGCTATTGATCTTTCGCTTTGCTCAGAATCTGGCTATTAATTCAATGATGTTATTAAAATCGACAACTCGTCATATTCATATTTATACCGCCCAAGTTGAGAAAAATGAACTAATTCCCAGCGAACAAGCACTGACATTGGATGTCGATCCTGACAACGAACTTGTCTGGAGTGAAGACGCGCTGCGTAAAGTTTATGGGCAATTTGATGATTTAGTAGAATCTTATAGTGGTGCCGACTTAACAGAGTACAATCTCCGCCGGATTGGATCGGATCTCGAACATTTTGTGAGATCTCTGCTCCAAAACGGCGAGATCGGTTATAATCTGGACAGTAGAGTGTTAAATTACAGCATGGGCTTGCCCCAAGTAGTCAGTAAAGCTACTGATTAGTCGGTTGTCTACTGCACTATTGCGTTTTCGATACCTCTATATCTCGTTTACTCAACTTTATATCTCCTATTCCCTCTTCTACAATCGTGTAAGTACGTAGTCGGGGGGTAATTTTTTGTCAAGATTCTGGAAAGTGGATAGTGAAGACGTTTATGATATGTTTACTAAACGATTAGCGAGTGGTTGGTTGGTTGGTAATGATGGCACAGCTGTAATTAGGTTAGCTCAGCAAAAGTTGGCGGAGTTTACACAGCTTTCGCCTAATTTTATCTCGATCGCAACCGCAGACATCCAAGAATTTATTGCCAATTTAATGGCTGGATTGAGATTAGGTATACCAATATTTCTCTGCAATCCTGATTGGGGTAAAGTGGAGTGGGAGAGAGTTGCTAATCTAACTGCACAAGTAGATACCCAGCATCAAAATACTATAATGATTCCCACAGGCGGGTCGTCTGGATCGATCGAATTTGCAATTCACACCTGGGAAACACTCAGTGCGTCTGTTCGGGGATTTCAGGAATTCTATCAGCTAGATAGAATTAATGCAGTTTGCACATTGCCACTCTATCATGTGAGTGGCTTGATGCAGTTGTGGCGATCGCTATTGACGGATGGTAAGTTATTAATTGTTAATTCTCATCAACTTTATGTAGATCCAAATTTAGTGACTAGCCAAATTCATCTAAATGATTATTTCATCTCACTTGTTCCCACTCAATTATCAAAAATACTAGATCTAGATTCAAACTGGATCAGACAATTTCACACAATTTTACTCGGTGGTGCGCCGCCAAGCACCGAACTGTTAACTAAAGCCAGAGACGCTAGACTACCACTGGCACTCACTTACGGGATGACAGAAACAGCGTCACAAATCACTAGCCTTAAACCCAGCGAATTTTTAGCAGGTAATAATAGTTGTGGACGAGTATTGCCTCATGCAGAAATTCAATGTGGATTATCTACTGATAAAATAACATCAATTAAAATTAAAGCTAAATCACTAATGCTTGGTTATTTTCCAAGTCTAGATTCACCCACTTATTTTGAATCTGATGATCTTGGTTTATTTGATATGGATGATTATTTAACTATTTTGGGTCGAAGTAGTGGCAAGATTATTACAGGTGGTGAAAATGTCTTGCCGATCGAAGTTATTAGTGCAATTATGACAACTGGATTAGTTGCCGATGTATGGGTTGTTGGTTTGCCCGATCGATATTGGGGACAAGTAGTTGTGGCGATCTATGTCAAGAATCATCATCCCAGTTCAGCCGCAATTTTATCAAGATCGGTTTCAGGGATGATTAGCAATTATAAAGTCCCTAAATATTGGATTCCGATTGATGAAATACCCCGCAATGCGCTTGGCAAGATTTTGATTCAATTAGCAATAGAAATTGCCAGGGTTGAGGTAGATAAACTCATGTTAGATTAGGTTCAACTTAAATTGATAATCAATCTG
>JANNDQ010000026.1:0-2580 GCA_031387965.1 Chamaesiphon sp. OTE_75_metabat_567 | reverse complement strand
CTACTTGCGCCTGTTTTTTAGTAATCCGAGGATGTAAAATCCGTTCGATTCCCACAGTACCATTCTGACGAATGGTGTAACAAAAATGCTCTTTCCCAGCCTGTTGTTCGGTTACTAGTTCTTTGAAGCTGATATTACGTCCATCAGTTAGCGACACTAATGTATCGCCGTGAAAACAGCCACCAGCACTATCGCCTTCGACGATGAAAATCTCTGATTCGCTGGGATCTTTTGAGCTACAATCTGCTAATTTACCAGGTAAAGTTGAAGATTCTAAAACTGATTTACGCCGAACTAATTCCCGTGCGCGACGGGCTGCTTCGGCGGCGTTAAATGCTTGGAGGGCTTTTTCTAGAATTGCGTCGGCAATATTGGGGCGGAATTCTAAATATTCGGTTAGAGCTTCACCAACGATCGAATCGACAATTTTGCGAACTTCACTGTTTCCGAGTTTAGTCTTGGTTTGTCCTTCAAATTCAGGATTGGGTACTTTAACAGAAACAATTGCGGTTAAACCCTCACGGATATTCTCACCACCCAAATTGGCATCACCATCTTTGAGTTTATTTCGTTTGCGCCCGATCGCATTCATTGTCCGGGTTAGCACAACTTTCAAACCATCTAAGTGGGTGCCACCTTCTTTGGTCTGAATGTTATTCGCAAAGCCGAGAATATTGTCCGTATAGGCATCCACACACCATTGCAGTGCAACTTCTACTTGAACTTTATCTTGCTCACTTTGGATGTAAATAATGTCTTCATGGAGTGCTTGCTTATCAACATTGAGATAAGCAATGTACTCTTTAATCCCACCCTCGTAGAAGTAATTTTCAACCTTAGGTTCGTTATTTTCTAATAGTTCTAGCCGATAGTCACTAAAACTAATCCGCAGCCCAGCATTAAGGTAAGCTAACTGCTTGAACCTTACTGCGAGGGTATCAAAGTCAAAGACGATCCCCTCTTTGAAAATTTCAATATCAGGTAAAAATGTTACCGTCGTACCCGTCCGATCTTCTGGACTCGGTACGATCTCCAACCCTGTTACCGCTACGCCCTGTTCAAATCGCTGGGTATGAATCTTTTGATTCCGCCATACCTTCACTTCCACATGCGCCGACAGCGCATTTACCACGGAAATCCCGACTCCATGCAAACCACCAGAGACAGTATAGCCACCATCCCCAAATTTACCACCAGCGTGAAGAACTGTTAATACTGTTTCGATCGTCGATTTACCTGTCTGGGGATTGATCCCTGCTGGAATTCCGCGCCCATCATCAATTACCGTAATCGAACCATTGGCATTGATTGAAATATCGATATTCTTACAATGACCAGCCAAAGCTTCATCGATCGAGTTGTCCGCAACCTCATATACTAAATGATGGAGTCCCGTCGCCGAAGTATTCCCAATATACATCCCTGGTCGAACTCGGACAGCTTCTAGTCCCTCTAGGACGCGAATGTTGTCATCATCATAACTAGTACTCATAAACGATGCTCCAATAATGGGTTCAAAGCCGCCTCTGGCTGCATTGATGATAAATCACTCCAATATTATAACACAAATAGGTTGTAGACGAATCTAGATAGTTCTGAGAATATCTTTTATGGTACGATCCAGTTCTTAGTTATTTGTTATTTCCGTTCTGCTGTACTTGCGCCGATGTTAATAGTTATTTGTGGAGCGACAGCCACCGGAAAATCAGGACTGGGAATTTTGATCGCGCAACGGCTTAATTCGGAAATTCTGAGCGCAGACTCGCGCCAAATTTACCGAGATTTTGATATTGCGACAGCCACCGTATCCAGTGCTGAACTGGCTCTCGTACCGCATCATTTTGTTAGTACATCAGATCCCAATTATACTGTAACGGTTGCCGGATATCAAATAGATGCACAGGCATCGATCGACAAGCTGCAACACCAAAACAAAATTCCGCTCATGGTAGGTGGTACGGGACTATATATAAAGTCAGTGGTGCGAGGGATGAAGATGCCCAGAGTTGCTGCAAATGAAGAGTTACGATCGCAATTAACTAATCTTGGTCAGGTGCAATGTTACCACATCCTTCAACAAGTCGATCCTCAAGCTGCTCGTAAAATTTACGCCAACGATCCCAGACGCACGATTCGCGCCTTAGAAGTTTATTATGTCACAGGGCGGACTATTTCGAGTCAGCAGGGCGAATATCCACCCACCTATCCGATTCTGCAAATTGGTTTGGATTGCGAGAATCTAGACATCCTCGCTCAACGGATTGAGCGACGCGCTCACCAGATGATCGAATTAGGTTGGGAGGATGAAGTGCGATATTTGGGTGGTAAATATGGCTGGGATTTACCGTTACTCAAAACTTTGGGATATGCCCAAATGCGCCAGTATTTGGAGGGTGAGATTAGTTTAGCAGAGACGATCGATCTGACAACTATTGCTACTCGTCAATTTGCTAAACGTCAGCGTACCTGGTTCAAAGCAATTCCAGGGATTGAGTGGTTTAATAGCAACGATCCAATCTTACTCGATCGAGTCTGGCAACGTGTCCAAGAATTTCGCAATCTCAATTAAGTTGCTAAGCG
>JANNDQ010000796.1:0-5396 GCA_031387965.1 Chamaesiphon sp. OTE_75_metabat_567 | reverse complement strand
GAATTGCCCCTACCTCAAGATATTTAATCCTCATCTCTTAACTAGCCTGAAATAGCCAAATCCCACTATTAGTAACCCCCGAATCATCAGGAGTTACTAACAAAAAATGTAATCCATGCACAAGGCGTTTACGCGCTTCGTAGAGTTTAGCAGCTTGACTGACTTCCGAATCATTAAAGGTAACCATTACCCACCTGTCGGCTAAACCTGCATCCAATACTAAACCACCTGGATCGTCACCCAAATAATTGAGACTCACAGGCTCTGTCTCGGCAATCCACCGCGCTAATCGCATTGATTGTCTCCCCCCATAAATAATTACGCCGGGGATGGCTACATTAGCACCTAGCCCCCAATGCGGTGGTAATAAGTAATTCGGCATCGAGATAATCGGCATCGGTCGATCGTGAAAATCTGCTACCAACTGTCCGGCAGTCAGGGTCACAAATTGCCATTTGTCACCAATTAAATAGTCAGGAAGTGGTAATGGTGGTGGGGATTCAATTAATAATGGTTGATAATTAGAATTCCCATAACTTTGTGCCTGTTGCTGCAATAATTTTTTGAGTGCGATCGTCCGGCGCGTCGCCACAACTTCAATCCCCAATTTTTGAGCAGCAGTTTGAATTAATCCCAAACTTTGGGGACGAAAAACTTCAATTGATTCAGGTGATCGATCGGTTATGGCTAGTTTAATCTGCGTGGCAATCCAATCAGAGTTAACTTGTTTTTGCGAACAAATAGCCGTGTGATACCACCCACCTTCAGCAGCACAAATCACTAGCTCCCAGAGAGTTTCTCCCTGTTCATTTTGCTGCGGACGACTAGAAATATCTGCTTGCCAAATAGTCATGGGAAGATGGGCGTTAAAAGTTAAGAGTATTTCCCAAAGCCTACATTCGCGGTAAACTAAACCTTGTTCACAGCATCAGATCGAGCATGGAAACTATTTGGCGATCGGTCAAATCATATACTGATATCCTCTATCATAAAGCCGATGGCATGGCAAAAGTGACAATCAATCGTCCCGAAAAGCGCAATGCGTTTCGTCCACAGACGGTATTTGAGATGTATGATGCTTTTTGTGATGCCAGAGAAGATACCAGAATTGGGGTAGTATTGCTGACTGGTGCTGGCCCCCATACCGATGGTAAATACGCTTTTTGTTCTGGTGGAGATCAATCCGTGCGCGGACATGGCGGTTATCAGGGCACAGATGGGGTTCCGCGCTTAAATGTGTTGGATCTCCAGCGATTGATTCGATCGATGCCCAAGCCCATAATAGCCCAAGTAGCGGGATATGCGATCGGGGGTGGTCATGTATTACACTTGATTTGCGATCTGACGATTGCGGCTGATAATGCGATCTTTGGACAGACGGGGCCTAAAGTCGGTAGTTTTGATGGGGGTTTTGGGGCGAGCTATTTGGCGCGAATTGTGGGGCAAAAGAAGGCGCGGGAAATCTGGTATCTCTGTCGGCAGTATGATGCTCAAGCAGCTCTGGAAATGGGTTTGGTTAATACTGTGGTACCGATCGATCAACTTGAAGCAGTCGGGGTAGAATGGGCACAGGAGATTTTAGCTAAAAGTCCGATCGCAATTCGCTGTCTCAAAGCTGCTCTGAATGCCGATTGTGATGGACAAGCTGGCTTACAGGAATTGGCGGGTAATGCCACGATGCTCTATTACATGACCGAAGAAGGTGCCGAGGGCAAGCAAGCATTTCTCGAAAAACGTCAACCAAATTTTCGGCAGTATCCCTGGTTGCCTTAGTCATCTACAGAATCTAGTCAGATTGTAGTTTAATTGGTTATCCTAGTAATAAGAGGGATCGATCGAAGGTAAAGATGATGTGGCTTAGTCAAATTACGATCAGTGGCATCGAGATTAGTCCCAGTGGATTGTGGCTGATTGCGGGCATTGTCCTCTGCTTAATCGAGCTAGTCGTCCCCACAGCATTTACGGCAGTTTGTATGGGGGTGAGCGCCTTGCTGGTATCGCTGCTGGCGTTATTGGTGCCATCGTGGTTCGGGCTGCAAATTGCAATCTGGATGCTATCGTCCTGTGGATTAGTTGCGCTGGGTTATCGTCTTAACAGGCGGCGCACGCCCAGAAAGATTCAAGAATCAAGTCAAGCACAAGCTTTGACTGCAATGATCCCCAATCAACTGGGACGGGTACTCTATGAAGGAACGTCTTGGCAAGCAAGATGTGCTGATGGTGTAGAATCGATCGCCGCTCATGAGCAATTGTATGTAGTCGATCGAGAAGGCACTACACTAATTGTGATACCAATGCACTTGTTAGGCGGTAAATAAAATTTAAGCACGGCATTATTAAGACTACAAATTGATCGGATTAACTATTAATCAACAAAAAAATTGTAAGGTAATTATTATGGAACCATTTGCGCTGATCATTGCTGCTGTTTTAGGTTTTGGCGGTTTATCTGGCATCAAAATTGTCAATCAAGGCGATGAGGCTCTGGTCGAAAGATTAGGAAAATATACAGGCAAAAAACTTCAACCTGGTTTAAATTATTTGATTCCCATGGTGGAAAGAGTCTCTTTTCAGCAGACGATTAGAGAGCGGGTAATCGATATTCCCCCGCAGCAATGTATCACTCGCGACAACGTTTCGGTGACGGTGGATGCGGTTGTGTACTGGCGCATTCTGGACATGGAAAAAGCTTACTATCGAGTTGAAAATCTCCAGTCGGCAATGATTAACTTAGTACTCACTCAAATTAGAGCAGAAATGGGACAGTTATCATTGGATGAAACCTTTACTGCCCGCAATCAAATTAATGAATTGCTGCTGCAAGATTTGGATAAATCAACCGATCCTTGGGGTGTGAAAGTTACCCGCGTCGAGCTGCGGGATCTAATTCCAGCAAAAGCAGTAATGGACGCAATGGAACTACAAATGTCTGCGGAACGGAAAAAGAGAGCGGCAATTTTGACATCGGAAGGGGAACGCGAATCAGCCGTAAATGCTGCTAAGGGTCGGGCTGATGCTCTCCTCCTCGACGCGGAGGCACAGCAAAAGTCAGTACTACTAGGTGCAGAAGCCGAACGGCAACAGCAGATTCTCAAAGCTCAAGGTGTGGCGGCTTCAGCAGGAATTATTGGGAAGCAGCTTCAAGATAACCCTGAATCCAAAAGATCGATCGAAATCCTCTTGGCAATGGGATATTTGGAAATGGGCAATAATATTGGGCAGAGCGGTAGTAGTAAGGTAATGTTTATGGACCCGAAGAATATTCCAGCGACAATGGCAGGAATTAAATCAATTTTGGGTGATTCGGCGCAGAGTTAAATATTAGTTGTAATCGACCTAAATCTCAAAAGTATGCACCTGCTATGGTTTCGCCGCGACTTGCGATTGACTGACAATGAGATTGTCACTTTAGCAACTGGTGACAACGCCCCAGTTTTGCCATTCTTCATCATCGATCCGTGGTTTTATGCTTGGGCAGATGTTGGCAAAGCTAGGGTCAGATTTTTGTTTGAATCGTTGGTGGACTTAGATCGTCAACTCCAAGAGTTAGGTAGTCGTTTATTTCTATTTGAGGGTAACTCCACTACCATTATTCAAGACCTCACCGCCCAGCTGATCGCCCAAGGAGAACGCCCTAAGCTGTTTTTCAACCGTGATGTCCAAGTCGAGTATGGGATTAGTCGCGATCGATCGATCCTAGACTTCTATCGGGATTTAAACCTCGATTGTCACCTGGGGTTAAACAACTTTCTGCAAACGTCAGACGATCGTCAGGAGTGGTTTCAAACATACTATACCTATCAACGTCAGTCTCAATATCAGCCGCCATCCAAGCTCGATTTACCCACGCTATCGATTGACATTCCCCAACTGACGCTCCCAGAACTCACCCACAAATACTCACAGTTTTGGGATGTCGAACGAGTCCATTTTCCAGGCGGAGAAACAGAGGCTCATATTACATTAGACTCATTTCTCACCAGTAGATTCCACGGCTATCATTGGAAGCTATCGCGTCCGTGGTTGGCGCAAATTGGGGCAACTTCTCACCTTTCACCACACCTGACCTTCGGAACGATTTCGACGCGGACTGTTTATCAAGCGACTAAAGCCAAAGTAGCTGCGCTGGCACATCAACCAAAGGCTGAATTCTCGCTCAAAGCTTTTCGCGACAGATTGCGGTGGCACGATAGTTTTACCCAGCGGCTGTACTTCCATCCAGAAGTCGCATATCAAAATCGCTACCCTGAATTCGACGATTGGTATAAGCCCGACGAACTCAGCCCAGAGCGGCTCGAACTATTCCAAGCTTGGCAGGAGGGAATGACGGGTTTTCCGCTAGTTGATGCGAGTATGCGGCAGCTCCAAACGATGGGCTGGATGAACTTTCGGATGCGGGCGATGTGTGCCACTTTTCTGACGATTAATTGTGGTGTGTCTTGGCATCATGGAGCCAAGCACTATATGAACTATTTAGTCGATGGGGATCTAGCCATTGATAACTGGCAATGGCAGATGCAGTCTGGTGTCACCAATCCTTTGAGTGAAACGTTTCGGATCTATAACCCGAACAAGAATATCGCCGAGAAAGACCCCGATTTGAGGTTTATTCACCACTGGATCGAAGAGTTGCAGGGGTATAGTCTGGAGGAGGTTAGTGAGGGTCAATATACAGACAGTTATTATCCACAGCCAATTCTCGACTGGTCGCAGACGCGAAAAGTCAATGGGAAGATTGTCGCCGATCTTCGCAAACAGGTTAGAGCGAGATTAGTTGCTGAGGGTGGAAGTGAGTATGATGGTGCGATTGCTGCAAAGGAAACTGTAGAGAAATACTGGAAACATAAGGAGCGAGAATATTCCAAGTACAAGGGTAATTAGTGAGTTCTTATTAAAAAGCAGATCCAACTATTTCATTTTGTAGAATCTCTCAATCTTCCCCAACGTTTGCCCCATTTAGCGAAGAAAGATTTTTTAAAGGTGGGGCGATCTCCCATAATGAACAAGGGACATCATTAGGCATCGCTAGGCATGATTACGGGTGAATTGAAATCGAAGGTGGATAAGTTATGGACGACGTTCTGGAGTAACGGCGTTAGCAACTCGCTTTCGGTAATCGAACAGATTTCTTATTTGTTGTTTATTAAGCGGCTGGACGATCTGGAGCTGACAAAGGAAAAAGCGGTGAAACGTTTCGGTGGCACGATTAAAGACCCGACGTTTACGCCAGAGCAACAGGATTTGCGGTGGTCGCAGTTTAAGAATCAGAATGCTGAGGCGATGCTGAAGATCGTCCGAGATGCGGCATTCCCATTCATCAAGAATATGGGCATTGCTGGTGGTGCCTATGCGGTTCACATGAAGGATGCGACCTTCTTGATTGCCAATGCTTCGCT
>JANNDQ010000787.1:0-4300 GCA_031387965.1 Chamaesiphon sp. OTE_75_metabat_567 | reverse complement strand
GGCTTATCGATCGATCTTAAATGAGGTGGATCGTGAGAGTTTTAAGGGGAAGCGAGATTATGCAATCCTGCGCCTACTCTGGGATAACGCTTTGCGGCGGGGGGAATTGGTGGCGACGAATGTGGGGGATTTACGGGATGGGAAGTTGTGGATTATTGGTAAGGGGAAGACTCAACAACAGTCGATCGATTTGGCTCCGCGTACTTTGGCGGCTTTACAGGAGTGGTTGGCGGTGAGAGGGG
Source organism: Chamaesiphon sp. OTE_75_metabat_567 (assembly GCA_031387965.1). Taxonomy (GTDB): domain Bacteria; phylum Cyanobacteriota; class Cyanobacteriia; order Cyanobacteriales; family Chamaesiphonaceae; genus Chamaesiphon. The sequence continues at coordinate 4,058 of JANNDQ010000787.1, read as the reverse complement.
GAGCGGCAAACGAACCGATCTTTATTGCGCTGGATGGGCGTTCTTATGGCAAACGTTTGGCTGGGCGTTCGGTGGCGCGGGTGGTGGATTGGGTGGCGACGGATGCGGGGGTGACTAAACACCTATCGCCGCACCGGATCAGGCATAGTTCGATTACGACTTTTTTGGATGCGAGTGGGGGGGATGTGCGGACGGCGCAGCGGTTGAGTCGGCATTCACGGTTGGATACGTTGATGATCTATGACGATAATCGGAAGGGGTTGCAGGCCAAGGCTTCGGGGGTGTTGGCAGATTTGGTCTAAGCTGCATTACTGCATTGAGTACTTAATGCAGTAATAGAGTATTTGCTTGAGAACGATTGAGGCTACTGTCACCTGCTACTGATCCCGATCGCTAATGACTCCATTATTATCACTACCCTGAAGTGCGTTAATGTGCTGTCCAGAAATATTATTAATCGTTCCTGAGTTATTAATAACATTTCTCTCGTTACTGGGAGTTAAGTCTATACTTAATTCACTCAAATATTGTTCGATATGATTGACAAATGGATGTATTAATCGCTTGCTAAATTCTTCAACATAATCACTCATTTTTCCAGATTTAACTCTTCCATTGTGAGCTATATAATTATATGCTAAATTAATATAAGATTGTCGATCTAAAAAATCCCCACCAATAAAATTCATCAGCAAAGAGTAAGTAAAACTTATTTCTCCTGCAACATCTATAGGAAGAGATTGATATTCCCAACCTGGCTGATTACAATCAACATCAGATTCTTTAATTTGACATTGAATGTAATCACTAATTAGTGAGTTTTTATTAATAAAATCAAGAAATCTTCGTAAGTTATCTACACCATCTGCTGGACTTGTTCTTATCAACCTACAAGCAAAACCTCTGAACTGGCGACTTATTTTTCTAATATCATTATGAGTGATTTCTGGCGATATTTGACTCATTATTAGTTAACTCCACATTCTGGACAATAAATACAGTCATGCTGAGGATATTTGACCTTAACTCGAACATCACAGCACTTTAAAGTCAGATCTTCCATTTCTTCTCGCTCCCACAGGCTTTTTTCAGCTTCTGAAGGAATGGGACTGCCAGCTTTAAATTTGACAGATTTAGAATTAATATTTCTTTGTAAATTTGCTGAAAACTGGTTGAGTAGATCTGCCACTATATTATGAGCAACGATCTCAACCTGCTCTGAAACATCTTCCCTCATCAACAAAAAATTGTTAGGGTCGTGTTTTAAACCACAACAAGGGCAAAACAAATCTATTATCGGTCGTTCTTCTAGGAAATCGACAGTTAGCTTAAATCTGGAGCTACAGTAGGGGCACTCAAGAGTTATGAAGCCATCAGAGTCGCTAGGAATTTCGATTTTCTTTTTGATATCACTCATGGGTAGCTGGGATAGCTGTGAGTAAAATACTGGATTCGAGATACTAAGTACATTAGCACCATATTATCATACGAACAGAGAGTCAATACTCTCATAACAAATATCCGATCCTTGTGAATCGTCAATTATGGAGGGATTCGAGAGCGTGTCCACAATCCTCTGGACAAGTCAGTATAATGAAGTAAGACAGAAGTATAAATTGATTCAATATTTCAGGAGTATGGAGCTGTGAGTGAGCCAAATCTCGGCAGTTTTTCTGTAGGTGGCAGCGTGGGTGGTAGCGTTAACAACATCCAGGGGAACAATATTACCGCCGTTCAAGGGAATAACAATCGAGCGGTTCTCGGCGATGGCAACCAAGTCAGTCAAGCGGGAGACGAAGGCATAAACCAAGCCGACGCGATCGAATTATTAGCTTCGCTCAAAGCCTTAATCGAGTCGGCAGAACTACCCAAAGACACCAAATCTGAATTGATAGAAGACCTATCGGCAGCAACAACCGCGACCGATAAAGAAGAGCCAAACAAACAACGCGCTCTAGACAAGTTAACTACGGTTGCAGAAACCTTGGAAAAAACCAGCAAAGGTCTTGAGGCAGGACAGAAGATTTGGGGAGTAGCAAAACCGATTTTGATTAAACTAGGTACTTGGCTAGGTGCTGCGGCTGGTTCTTACTTGCTGGGATTGTAAAATGACTCTAGACCATAACCCAGACATACCAGGCACTTCTTCGGAAGCGCAGTCTCCAACAGACAAGACCAATCACCTTAGCGGAAACGACAATCGAGCGGTTCAAGGAGATAATAATAATAGTATTTTAGGCAATAAAAATAACGTAGATTGTCGGTTTGTTCAGATCGATACTGTACATATTAATATCAACCAACAAGACAAATCAGAAAAAAATGAGCCGTCTAGTGGGGGTGGGGCAGAGTTAGACCCTTCCATCGAGTTACTAGTGAAAGAGGTGAGATCGCAGCTTCACGATAAAATCCAAAATAATTACAGTACCATTCGAGTATTAAATGTTGCCCATCCAATTCAGCTTAGTCATTTGTATGTTGATATCAATCTCCTGTCCGAACCTAACCATTATTCACAATGCAGCATAGAGCAGTTACTTGTTAACCAAGACCCCCAGAAAGATTTCAATCGATTGGGGATGCCTGAATACGAGAAAAGGGTTTCGGGCAGGCAGGCAGTAGAGGGCGATTCCCACCTTATGGTTTTGGGTCGCCCTGGAGCTGGGAAAACTACTTTCTTACAGCATGTGGCGATCGCCTGTAACCAAGGAGGCTTGCTACCAGCCTTTGTTCCGCTGTTGATTAGACTGCGAGACATTATGCCGAGAGAGGGAGAGGTAGGGAAATGGAGTTTATCGGCAGCAATTGTTAGTGAATTGGGAGATGAGGCTAAAGCTAATAGACTTTTAAAAGCAGGCAAAATATTATTGCTGCTAGATGGCTTGGATGAGTTACCAGATCCAGAAATTGATAATGCGATTATAGAAATAGAACGATTCAAAAGATCTTATTACGATAATCGTTTGATTGTTACTTGTCGATTGCAAGCACAAACCTACCAATTTCCATCTACTCCATTTAGGTTTGTTGAAGTTGCAGAGTTTACTCCAGAGCAAATTCAACAGTTCGTTACAAATTGGTTCGGTTTGGCATCTCAACAAGGTCAAGGTAATAACAAAGCCGAAGATTTTATCACACGACTGAATAGCCACAAGCAAATAAAGGATATTGTTGTTACCCCAATCTTACTGTCACTTGCTTGCAAAGTATTTAATTATGATGAGACTTTCTATTCCAAACCTGGAGAGCTATATCGAAAAGGATTAACGCTTTTGCTCTCTGAATGGAATGACTCTACTAGAATTGAGCAATCGACATATAAAGATTTTGATGTTCCAAAAAAGCGCGATCTACTTGGCAAGGTGGCTCTTGAGAAATTCAAACAATCACAGTTTGTGCTATTCAAGCAAGATGAACTTGAAGCATCAATTGCTGACTATCTAAGAGACAGAGGAAGCTTTACTCCTAGTGATGTAATAGGTAAAGATGTGTTGCGAGACATCGCGAAGCAACATGGATTGCTGATAGAGCGTGCATCAGAGATTTGGTCATTTTCTCACCTCACTTTTCAAGAATATTTTGCTGCTGAAGCAATTAGCAAGCTTGATTATTCAATTCAGGGAGAAGCACATAATAATCAGATATTGGCATATGTTACTAAGCAAAACTGGCGAGAAGTATTCTTCCTAACCTCTGAAATCTCAGCTGATTATGCCGATTCGCTTGTGCTGAGCATAAAAAAGTTTGCTGACTCTTTGCTAGCCAACAACTCCAAACTAAAAGAAGTTCTTGTGTGGTTAAATAGGAAATCCAAGACGATCGACTCAGCTCATGAAAATGTGGCTATACGAGCACTATATTTAGCCCGTTTCCTCACTCCGGCATTGAGCCTTACAAATGATAGAGTAGATAACAAGTTCAGTAGTTTTCGTTCTCTTTCTTCAGCCTTAGATCCCAAAATTTCTGACAGTCCTGATCCTGATTTAATACTTGACCGACTGGTATACTATCTGCTATGTGCTACTGTCTCATATGATAAAGATAAAACTTTAATACAC
>JANNDQ010000729.1:0-4247 GCA_031387965.1 Chamaesiphon sp. OTE_75_metabat_567 | reverse complement strand
ACGAGCAGTTGCACCACTACCAATGATGATTGGTGTGCCACCAGCAGCTACTTTGGCTAGCTTTAGATCTGCTAGGGTTGGGGGATTGCCAGTTGCTAGCCCAGAAATGATTACTGCGTCTGCTAGACCCCGTTCGATCGTATCTTTAACCGCATTATTCAAGTCACTCGAACTCAGTGGATGTGCGTGTTTGACTAGGACATCTGCCATGATTTTAACATCACTACCTAATTCTCGCCGATACCGCAGGAGTTCGTGGGCGCAGCCTTCAATTAAGCCCTGATCTGTTGCCATTACGCCAGATAGGACATTTACCCGAATAAAAGCGGCTCCGGTGCAGCTAGCGATCGCCATCGCACTAAGGCTATCATTGCGCAGGACATTGATCCCGATCGGCAGTGAGATCAATTCCATCAAGCGGGAGACAACCGTCGTCATGGCGCTAACAACGGCTGGATCGACATGACTTTTCGGAAACGGTGCGTCAAAAAAATTCTCGACGATAATCCCATTCACACCACCAGAAACCAGTGCGACGGCTTCTTGTTCGGCTCGATCGATAATTGCACTCAGACTACCACCCCAGCGGGCAGAAGTCGGCAATGGTAACAAATGAACTACGCCAATAATCGGCTGAGTTGTCTTGAAAATTTGCGTTAAATTCACGGTTTGTGTTTAAACTAGGCGGATAGCGATCGCCTCACCAACTCAAGCTTGGGCATGACTAAACCGCGAGACTCAATACTTTACTTACTATTATTATCCACATATTCGGCTTGACTAGCCCACTATCTTAACCCAAGTTGGATCGCCAGCAGGAGTTGCTAGCTACTGAGGTCACGATCTGCTCTTTACATTTCGCAACACCGTGCTAGAATATAGCATAACAACTCACATCAACCGTGTTAGTACTAGGTATTCCGGTTGGCAACAACTAAACCAAGACTACATGGGCAACAAGCCAACAATTGCAATCTCTCACTTAGGTTGCGAAAAAAATCGGATTGATAGCGAGCACATGCTCGGCTTGCTCGTACAAGCAGGCTACGAAGTAGACGCTGATGAAACAGCCGCAGATTACGTTATCGTCAACACCTGTAGCTTCATCGATGCCGCTAGAGCGGAATCAATTAACACGCTAGTGGAACTAGCTGAAGCAAATAAAAAAATTGTGATCACTGGCTGTATGGCACAGCATTTTCAGGCGCAACTACTGGCAGAGATCCCCGAAGCCGTCGCTGTAGTTGGTAGTGGTGACTACCACAAGATAGTTGATGTGCTTGAGCGCAGTTTGACTGGCGAACGGGTAGTAGAAGTTACCCCAGAGCCAACCTACATCGCCGACGAGCATACTCCCCGCTATCGGACGACGACAGAAGGTGTCGCTTATCTGCGGGTGGCTGAGGGTTGTGACTACGCCTGTGCTTTTTGCATTATCCCTCATCTACGTGGCAAACAGCGATCGAGAACAATTGAGTCGATCGTCGCTGAAGCGCAGAGATTGGCAGATGAGGGTGTCCAAGAACTAGTCCTGATTTCCCAGATCACCACTAACTATGGAATTGATATTTATGGTAAACCCAAGCTGGCTGAACTACTCCGCGCCTTGGGTAAAGTAGACATTCCGTGGGTACGGATGCACTATGCTTATCCTACGGGGCTAACTCCGGCGGTGATTGCGGCAATGCAAGAAACCCCAAATGTGCTCCCGTATCTAGATTTGCCATTACAGCATTCTCATCCTGAGATCCTCCGTGCCATGAATCGCCCGTGGCAGGGACAGGTAAATGATCGCATCATCGAGCAACTCAAAATTGCTCTCCCTGATGCTGTCATGCGGACAACACTGATTGTCGGCTTCCCTGGTGAAACCGATGAACACTACCAACATCTTCAACAATTCCTGCAACGTCATGAATTCGATCATGTGGGTGTGTTTACCTTCTCCGCTGAGGATGGCACCGCCGCAGCAACCTTGCCCAATCATCTGCCCCAGGCAGTGATGGACGAGCGCCGCGATGGGATCATGGCGATGCAACAACCAATTTCACTTCGCCGTAATCAAGGTGAAGTGGGTAAGACAGTGGATGTCCTGATCGAACAGGAGCATCCGGAATCTGGGTTGTTGGTGGGCAGATCTGCCAGATTTGCACCAGAAGTGGACGGATTAGTGTATCTTAGTGGGAGTGCCCGACTTGGGTCGATTGTTTCCGCTACTATCCATGAAGCTGACCATTACGATCTCCACGGTGAGATCGTCTACCAGTAAGTAGTTTATCCCGCGATCGGTTATCCGACAGTATCAAATCTTAGGTGTTGGTATTAAACTGATAAAAGACCGCAACAAACTACATAACTGTTAAATTCAAAATCTGAACCTAGTTTAAATTTTGGATTGGAGCGAAGCCGCTAGAACTCAGTAAAAAGACCGATTATTCGACAACAATTCATCACAGAGTCTCCGCCTCGCAACTGATGCGAACATTCTGTAACTATTTGGTATTTCTTTTATCAGTGTGGAATTATCGCTAATTCTCACTCATCCCTAGACTGAATGGTTTAAATATTGGGTACGATGTTTTCCCCGGTTCATATACTGATTAATTCCTAAATATTAGCTCCTAAATTTTCGACTGTAATCACACCGAATCCACTTACATATAAATTATGACCGTTTCTTTCTCTAGCCTTGGACTTTCCGACCATATCGTTACACAACTGGAAGGTCTGGGGATTACTGAACCTACCAATATTCAAGAGCAAGCCATTCCCTATCTACTCTCTGGTAAAGATGTAGTTGGACAGTCTCAAACTGGGACGGGTAAAACTGCTGCTTTCGCTCTGCCAATGATTGAGCGGTTAGACTGGCAGCGTCCGGTAGTTCAAGCTTTAGTCTTGACTCCTACTCGCGAGTTAGCCATGCAAGTGTCTGCCGCAATGAAAACCTTCCTCGGTGGCAACGAGCGGCGCTCACCCATCTTGACTGTCTATGGTGGACAGGCGATCGACCTTCAGATTCGTCGCTTAGAAAGCGGTGTAGCTGCTGTTGTTGGTACCCCTGGTCGGGTCATCGACCTAATCAATCGCGGTCATCTCCGCCTCGGACAAGTCGAGTGGTTGGTACTCGATGAAGCTGATGAAATGCTCAGTATGGGCTTCATCGACGACATCGAGCTGATCTTGAGCAAATTGCCCACCGAGCGTCAAACTGCCTTCTTCTCAGCGACGATGGCTCCACCAATTCGCTCATTGGTTAACCGCTTCTTAAAATCACCTGTGACAGTCACAGTCGATCAAGTTAAAGCAGCACCTTCCAAAATCAAGCAACAGGTTTACTTCATCCCCCGTGGATGGACTAAAGCTCAAGCGCTGCAACCAATTCTCGAACTTGAGCGCCCAGAATCAGCAATCATCTTCGTCCGTACACGGAAAGCCGCAGCTGAACTCACCAACCAACTCCAATCTGCGGGACACAGCGCCGATGAGTATCATGGCGACCTGACTCAAACTCAACGGGAACGCCTACTCACCCGCTTCCGTAGCGACAAAGTGCGCTGGATCGTGGCAACCGACATTGCCGCACGGGGTCTAGATGTAGACCACCTCAGCCATGTGATCAACTACGATCTGCCTGATAGTGTCGAAAACTACATTCACCGGATCGGTCGGACCGGACGTGCGGGTAAAGAAGGTGTAGCAATCTCCTTGATTCATTCACTCGATCGGCGTAAACTACAAGCGATCGAACGTCGGGTCAAACAGTCGCTCACAGTCTGTCAGATCCCCACTCGCGCTCAAGTAGAAGCATCCCATGTCGATACAATCCAAGCGAAAGTTCAAGAGGCTCTATCCGGCGAACGGGTAGCTTCCTTCCTGCCGATTATCGCCAAGATGAGCGAAGAGTATGACATTCATACCGTCGCAGCAGCAGCACTTCAATTGGTATACGACCAAACTCGTCCAGCTTGGCTCGATATGGAAGAGCCACAAAATCGCGGCGGTGGTGATTACGATCGGGGCGAACGTTCTTCCAATAGCTACAAACCTCGCGGTGGTAGCGGAGATCGTCGCAGCAGCGGCGGTGGCGGTGGTGCCAGCGGCAAGCCTGTCTTGCGTGAAGGTGGCGGTGGCGGTGGTCGTTATGATCGTCGTGACAGCGCCCCTCGCAATGAAAGCAGTCGCTACGAACGCGACAGCCGCAGTAGCGGCGGCAGTCGGGGTGGTTATCGCAGTGAAGAGCGAGTATA
>JANNDQ010000697.1:0-4541 GCA_031387965.1 Chamaesiphon sp. OTE_75_metabat_567 | reverse complement strand
CAAAAAATGATAGCGGATCTGGTAAATGGTGAACCAAACTATTGGATACTAGCATGTCAAATTCTAGATCTGGATATGGCATCCGCTTAGAATCTACTCGTTCTAATTTAATCCGCTGGGTAAGTTGAGCTTCTGCTATATTTCGTTGACCGATAATTAGCATTGATTGTGCCAAGTCTATCCCTGTAATCAGATATTGGGGGCGCTGCTGACACATCAGAATCGGAATTCTGGCGGTACCTGTGCCGATATCCAAAACTTTGACGGCATGAGGATCTAGTGCGATTGCATCTACCACAAATCCAGTATTTACTGACTCGAAATCCATCGCATCATATGCTGTCGCTTCGAGCCATGTATCCATTACTTCCGGCTCTAGAATTCGATCCATAGCTTGCTTTTTTGAATGGGATCTAAATTAATCTACTAATATTATGATACTTTAGAATAACTCCTCGCGCTCGACATTTTCATGAAATTACGTTGGCTATCAACAGCTATAATCACAATCGCTTGTTTGATGAGTTATCAAATCTCAGGGGTAACGAAGCAATCAGAAGCCAGTTTTAGCGATCTGAATGATATGCCAATTACTAATCTAGTAGCTCAAGTAAATCTCGATCGATCTAAATATCAGCCCAAGCTCCAAATATTGCTCCCGCTTTATATCTATCCAAACTGGTATGACAAAGATAAATATGCTTGGAAGCAAGTAATAATTGCTGCAAAGAAAGTGCCGATTACGGCAATTATCAATCCAAATAATGGGCCAAACAATGCACCGCCAAATTCAGACTATCAGCAGGGCTTACAAGATTTACGGCAAGCAGGTGTGAAAATCATCGGATATGTCCCAACAAACTATACTAAACGAGATATTCAAGCTGCCAAAGCTGATATAAATCTCTATCTAAAACACTTTGAAATAGACGGCATTTTTATTGATGAGACAGCTAGTACACCAGATAGATTAAATTACTATCAACAGCTATATCAGTATACTAAAAATCGATCGATCGCTGCCCAGGTAATTATCAATCCTGGTACAGAAATCGATGAAAAATACATTAGCCAGCCAGTTGCCGATACTACCGTAATTTTTGAAAACCACCAGAAAACTTGGGTCAAGTACCGTCCCCAAGCATATGTTAAAAAGTATTCGCCTCAAAACTTTGCAGCATTGGTACATACAACATCTAATCGAAAGCTGATGAAAAGTACGCTCGATCGAGCCGTAAAATCTCAGCTTGGCTATATCTACGTTACTAATGATAGCACCGACACAAACAACCGCAATCCTTGGGATACTTTACCTGAATACTGGCAAGCAGAAGTTAATTATATTCACCAAATCAATAGAGGTAAATAGTTACTAAATCAAGAGACATTCTGCGAAAGCAAAAATTTGCCCGTTTCTATGATCGTTTTCATCTAAAGTTTTCCTAAAGTCTGACTTTCGCAGGAAGTTTAAGGATTAACTGAACCATCGGGCATAGTTGCTCCAGTTAAGTTTGTGCTAGTTAACTTAGCACCAGTTAAAATTGCTTTGCGCAGATTAGTGTAAGAAAGATCGGCATTAGTTAAGTCTGCTCCCGTAAGATTAGCCCCACTTAAATCAGCCTGCTGAAAGTCAGCAAATTTGAGATCTGCATTCGAGAGATTAGCATTCCGCAGCCGCGATCCTTTGAGTTTCGCATAGACTAATTTGGCATCACTGAGATTTGCGCCCAGCAAATTTGTGCCAATTAACTTAGCACCATAGAAAGCTGCTTGGCGAAGATTAGTTTTCTCGAAATTAGCTCCACTCAGATCCGCATCACTAAAGATTGCTAGTGTGAGATTAGCATCAGTAAAATCAGTCCCCTTAAAACTGGATTGCGATAAAACTACGCCTGTTAATGCTACCTTGGCAAAGTTTTGATTGTCAAAATTACAGTTAGTACAGCGTTTCTCTTTAAGTAGTTTACCGCGATCGGATGTCTCAAATTGAGCCTGTTTAGCAAGTTCTTGATTTTTAGCAATTTGAGCGGGACTAAGCTCACCATCATCGGGGAAAACGAACTGACGCGCCAGTAATCCTAGCGTCACCAAAATACTAGCTCCAACTGCCCAAGGTATCCAGCTATTTTTTTTCTTTGGTTTTGTAGGGTAGTCAAATGCTGGGGTAGAATTGGTGCTGATTAAATCTGAGGGTGAAGTCTGATTGGTGATCGCGGAATTATCGATGCGCGGAACTATGCTCAGAGTGGTAGCATCCTGATATCGGTGCTGACGATTTGACTTAACCATTGTTTCCAGCCAACTAATCAGGGCTGGATCGGTATCAGGTGGTAGTAGATGTTGAAATTGAAGATGGTATTTATCGTTAAATAACTGCTGTACTTGTGAGCTTGGTGTGCCAGTAAGTAGACATATCAAAGATACGCCCAAACTGTAAATATCTGAAGCTGGAGTAAGTGTAAGATTGAATAGTTGCTCTGGAGAAATAAATCCAGGAGTACGCTTGTTTGACTGTACATCACCATTTGGGTGAATACCAAAATCAACCAGATAAATTGCCAATTCAGCCTCAGTATTGACAATGATATTTTCTGGTTTAATATTTTGGTGAATGATCGCAGGCGTGAGCTGATGAAGATAGCTCAGGATCTTCAGGACAGCATCAGCTACTACTTTAATATCTGCTGGAGGAAGATCGCCGATTTCAGCCAGCGACACACCAGACTGATATTCGCGGACAGCACAAAATCCAGTGGGAACTGAGAAAGAATCTAGGTAGCGAGGAATATTAAGATGGTTAAGTTGTTGTAAACGGGTTAATTCTGGTAAATAATTAGCATAATCTAGGGTCGGTACTCGACCGTCGAACATTTGCCACTGTTTAATTACGACCAACCGATTGAAATCGATGTCTCTAGCTAAATAGGTAGTTTTCCCAATCTCGCTTTGCTCAGACAATTTTTCATACACTTGGTATCCATAAATTGCCAAGTCTGGCAATTGACTGGTGTTAACTGGATCTACGAATTCAGAGATGGGGTGAGAATCATCTGACTCATTCATGGCAATCAGGGCTGTGGGGGTACAGATCTTCTCTCACTTTAGTCGATCGGCGATCGCTACGGCTTCCATCATCCGGCGGAATTCTTCAATTACCCTCACTCTCTAACTAAATGCTGTTGTCCCTCCGTATTCAAAACTTCACCCTCATTGATGAGTTAGAACTAGAATTTGGGACAGGATTAAATGTTTTAACGGGGGAAACTGGCGCGGGAAAATCGATTATTCTAGATGCGATCGATCTAATTTTGGGAGGTAAAGCGACGCTGCGAATGATCCGCACGGGCATGGAGAAAGCGATGATCGAGGGTACCTTCGACATCACAGATCGAGTTAGAGACTGGCTGATCGATCGGGAGTTTGACCTGCCTGATGATACTGTGATTTGTAGTCGAGAACTCAGTCTCAGTGGAAATAATTTGCGATCGCGGCTCCGCGTCAATGGGGCAATTTGCAATCGTCAACTCACCCAAGAATTACGAGAACTGCTCATCGAAATCACCGCTCAAGGGCAGACAGTTCAGCTTTCAAATCCCACCCACCAGCGAGAACTCCTAGATCTCTACGGCGGAGCCACCCTAATTCAACAGCGGGACAAAATTGCTACCGTCCATGCAGCCTACCAGCAAGTTTATCAGACCTGGCGCGATCGCCAACAGAACGAACAGCAGCGGCTTCAGCGGCTAGATTTACTCCAGTATCAAGCCGAAGAACTTGCGCAAGTTAATCTCACCACACCCGACGAACTAATCGATCTCGAAACCGAGCGCCAACGCCTCAGCCACGTTGTCGATCTTCAGCAGCAGAGCTACGCCGTTTATCAACTACTCTATCAAAATGATACAGGTGGGTCGATCGCTGTTGCGGATCTTTTAGGCAAAGCTGAATCCACGCTGATTAACATGGTAGAAATCGATTCCAGCCTCCAACCCACCCTCGATCTCGTCAGTCTCGCCCTTGCTCAAATCACCGAAGCCGGGCGAGAAATCAATTATTATGGCGATGCCCTCGAAGCCGATCCCGATCGATTAATCGAGATTGAAGATCGGATTCGCACTCTCAAGCTAATTTGTCGCAAATATGGCCCCAGCCTCACCGAAGCGATCGAACATGAGTCCAGTATCCAAACCGAACTAACTCAGCTCACAGGGGCAGGGACATCGCTCGAACAGCTCGAACAACAAACCCAGGATCTCCAAATCAAACTAGCTCAAACTTGTCAAAAATTAACTACCCTCCGTCAGCAAGCCGCCACAAATCTCGAACATCACCTGATCCGCGAACTCAAACCCCTCGCGATGGATAAAGTTCAATTTCAAGTCGAGATCGCGCCCCAAACTCCCAACACCACAGGCGCAGATAGTATCTCCTTCCACTTCAGCCCCAATCCCGGCGAACCGCTCCAATCCCTCGCCGCCACCGCCTCCGGTGGCGAAATGAGCCGCTTCCTCCTCGCCCTCAAAGCCTGTTTCTCAAATAAT
>JANNDQ010000692.1:0-1594 GCA_031387965.1 Chamaesiphon sp. OTE_75_metabat_567 | reverse complement strand
GTCTTCTAAATTTTACATTTTAGAGTATTTATGTAATAAAATATGATTTTAGGCAAGCTCTAGGGTATGAAACTAGCAGATTTATCCGCAGTGACACGTCAAAAAATTGCCAAGGTGAAGTGGGATGGCATTTTTGAGAAGCATGAGGGGCCATACGATTGGAATTGGTTATTCAAAACTACTGACGACGAAAACGATCTAGCATTTTTAACGATCGACGATTGCCAAGTTTTGCTGCCAATTTATCCCGAACATTATGCCAATGTTGAAATTTTGAGAACGATTTGGAGTGCAGATGGGAACTCTGTCACGATCTTTTTAACGGATACGACTTATTACCAAGTCTCAGATCGGATTGGCTATCTAGCTGTGTGCGAAAAGGTTGTGGGTGAAGAGTTTTGGCTGGCGATTATCTATCATGAGCGGTTCATCATCGAGTCAGAGCCAATCTTTGAATCCAGCCAATAAGACAGCCGATCTGTTATGACAATAAGAGGTGAAAACTAGCTATGTTTGAACGTTTTACAGAAAAAGCCATTAAAGTAATCATTCTGAGTAACGAAGAAGCACGTCGCTTGGGACACAATTTTATCTGTACCGAACAAATCTTACTCGGATTGATTGGTGAGGAGACTGGAATAGCAGCCAAGGTTTTGAGATCGATGGGGGTCAATTTAAACGATGCCAGAATCGAAGTTGAAAAAATTATCGGACGTGGTTCAGGTTTTGTTGCTAAGGAAATCCCATTCACCCCAATAGCAAAGCGCGTTCTGGAGTTTGCTGAAGAAGAATCTCACGAACTGGGGCATAACTATATCGGCACCGAACATTTATTGCTTGGCTTGATTCGAGAACGCGAAGGCATAGCTATCAAAGTATTGGAGATTTTGGGTGTAAATTTAACCACAGTGCCAGCACAGGTGAAACGAATGCTGGGTGAGGTCACGGAGGTTAGTAGCGGATCTCAATCTAGTCCACTTACAATACAGCAACTAGAAATCAGACAGCTCTTAAAATCGATTGAGAAGAAGACAGTGGCGATCGATCGGGCTGTCGATGAACTGAAGGAGGACATAGCTGCTTTGCGCCGTCTAATGACATAGCAGAGGCGATCTCTAACAAATTGAGATATCAAAGCTAGTCAGAAATCGTGAATCTTATTACTAATGTCGTAGCTTGTGATATGGAATTTAAGATCTAAGAAGGATTGGCTAGTACTAAGCAATAGACCCGATTGGTAATTGGTTATGAAAATTTCTTTTGTTCTTGAGGGCAATACTTTCATGCAAGTTACTCTTTCTGGTCGTACTGGTCGCGATGTCAAAACTGCTGACGTTCCTCGCCATGATGGTAGCGGTTCTTTTCAAATTTCCGAAACCGCATTAGCTGTCAAAGTTAACGAAGATACTACCGATTGGTATCAATTAAAGTTTAAAGGTGATGCTCTGGTTAATGCTGCTGGTTACATTCCCAAAGGCTCTCCCATCTCAATTACTGGCGATATGACCTTCGAGCATTGGAACGATGATGACGGTAATCTCAAAGCTAAACCTGTCGTGACGATCGCCGAAGTTCAATTACCTCCTAAAGCTAA
>JANNDQ010000799.1:0-1573 GCA_031387965.1 Chamaesiphon sp. OTE_75_metabat_567 | reverse complement strand
ACTTGCTTATTTACATCTCCTATGTACTTGTAGAGCGTAGTTTTCCCAACTCCCATAATGTCGCAAATATCCTTAATAGAATGCTGCTTACCCTCATAAAGACTGATAGCAAGGTCACGTTTTTTACTGTCCAAAGCTTTTGGTCTACCGCCTGTTCTACCCCTGGCTCTAGCCGCTTCTAGCCCCGCTTTCGTTCTTTCCTTGAGTAAATTACGCTCGAATTCTGCAAGGGCACCAAACATGTGGAATATCAGCTTTCCGCCGGACGTGTTTGTGTCGATCGCTTCCTGACAACTCTTCAAACCGATCCCCCGTTTCTCCAGAATTTCAGCAAGGTCAATCAGGTTCTTGATCGAGCGTCCTAACCTATCCAGTCGCCACACAACGAGGGTATCACCTTCCCTACACATCTCTAATGCTTTCGTTAGCCCTGGACGTTCAGCTTTAGCCCCGCTCATATAATCATCAAAAATCTGTTCGCATCCCACCTTCTTTAAAGCATCCATCTGAAGATCGAGCTTTTGGTCATCAGTTGAAACACGAGCGTATCCGATCAGCATATATTAGTTCGTTAAACGTCTATATCCATTATATCCGAACTTTGATTAGTGAACTGGGTTAACGAACGATTATCTACTAATCTTGGGTTCCGCCTTTCCCCGCCGTGGTAGCTTCCCGAAAGACCCGTTTTCCGAACGCTAGTCAGTACCGGATACAATCTAAAATTATCGAATATACTATCGGACAATATAGTACACCTGCGTATCGGATACTATGCCATTTTACCGGATATATTATCGGGTAGATTGATCTTCACCCCTTATCGGATAGAATGAAATAGTTACCGGATAAAAGCGAGTATTATCGGATATGGGTAGATCGAGCGACAAGGGTACCAGAATCGATGTCTTAATCAGGAATGATGTATTTGAAGCTGTCCAGTTATTGGCAGTTCAGAGCGGGGCTAGAGTTCACCACATCAGCAAGAAAGTAGAGACAAGCCCAACCATCGCTAAATTGGTAAAATTGGGTCTAAATGCCCTCAAGGGGATATTACCGGATAGTATCGGAAATGTATCGGACAATCTATCGGGTACGCTTTCAAGTGCATTATCGGATACTAGCACCAGTGTATCGGGTAAGATATCGGATAAAGTGGTAGAGGCTATTGTAGACAGACGACTGAAAGAGCTAGGGCTATTCCCAGATTATCCAGCAAGTGACAATCACCCACTCACACCGAGCAAATCTATCTTTCCATTTCTATCGGATAAAGTTGAATCTGTACCGGATACTGTACCGGATAAAGATGTTATAATATCGGATAAGGACACATCACTACCGGATAGCTTACCGGATACTGGAAATATCCTCTCAGACAATTCGAGTAATTCTGAATCCATAGCTGAGGACGTGCAAATTGCCCCAACTGAGTCGATCGATCAAGTTAGCGGGGAAATTCCACAATCTTACTCATATTCAGAGTTTCACAAATGGGTAGGCATCTCACCAAGCACCCCAAACAAGGTTAATGGAGATATAGCCATTACTATCGCTAAAGATAAAGGGCTTG
>JANNDQ010000689.1:0-1773 GCA_031387965.1 Chamaesiphon sp. OTE_75_metabat_567 | reverse complement strand
TCATACTCCAAGATATTGCAGACTGTCCCTTCGCAGTACGCGGCTTTGAGATTCCGCGTCGAGTGTTTAAACTGTTTGACGCTGGGAATATCCAGCCCCCCTTTGGCATAGATACCGCCCTGAGAGTCGCTCACCGCCACCACTCGATAACCAGCCTGCCATAGCAAATCGGCAATAACTACGCCCACATTCCCAAAGCCTTGGACGGCAACGGTGGTGTTTTCCCGCACTGTTTGAAATTTAGGCATCAGGGTTTCAATCGCAAAGAACGTACCCATACCTGTCGCGGTGTCCCGCCCCAGACTACCGCCCATCGTCAGCGGTTTGCCTGTAATGGCAGCGGGGACGATTTTGCGGTGAATGGTATTGTAGCGATCGGCCATCCAACCCATAATCATCGAGTTGGTTTGCACGTCTGGGGCGGGAATATCCACATCGGGGCCGATAAAGTCGGCGATCTCATTGATATAGCTTCGACTCAGCCGTTCTAGCTCCAATTTGGAGAGTTGTTTGGGATCGATCGTAATCCCGCCTTTGGCACCCCCAAATGGTAAATCTAGTGCCGCACATTTGAACGTCATCCAGAAGGCGAGGGATTTGACTTCATCGAGAGTCACACTGGGATGATAGCGGATACCGCCCTTGGTGGGGCCTCTGGTGTCATCGTAGCGCACTCGATAACCCTGAAACACCTGTAAAGAACCATTGTCCATCCGCACGGGGATGGAAACTTGCAAACTGGATTTAGGGAATTTGAGGCGTTCGATCGCATCTTCAGAAATGGAGATGTGATGAAGAGCTGCATCTAGCCGTTGACTGGCTTCTGCAAATAAAGATTCTGTCATAGTTGTAGAGCGAACTTTGTTGCTGTTCGAGTTGTCATCATCCGTCTATTAGAGCCAAAGTCAAACCAGCTCGTGCAAGCTTGCATACTTACTCACAAGTTCCTCAGACTTTTATTCTACATTGATTGGTGAGCAGCTCAAGAGGTTACGAAATTATGCGATTGACACCCCAAATCATCTGGCAAAATCTCGCCCCGTTGGACACAATTGAAACCAAGATTCACAAACACATCACCAAGCTCGAAAAATTCTCAGATCGGCTGATTGATTGTCGCGTTGTCATCGCAGTGCCCCATCGCCACCATCATCAAGGTAATATTTACCATGTCCAAATTAATTTAACCGTCCCTGGTAATGAGTTAGTCGTCAATCGCCAGCCGCCAACACAGCAGACACATGAAGATCTCCACGTTGCCATTCGCGATGCCTTTGAGAGTGCCGAACGCCAACTTAAGAACTACGCACAGCAACGACGTGGCGAGATTAAAACACATGTAGGAGGTGACACTGATGCCGAGCGAGACTCGATTCCGCAATCGCACTGAGGCGGGAAAATTATTAGCCAGCGAACTCACCCAGTATGCCAATCGCCCTGATGTCCTCGTGCTTGGAATTCCCCACGGCGGCGTAATAGTAGCCGTTGAGGTGGCAAAGGCACTCAACGCGCCCTTGGATATCTGTCTGGTGCGGAAACTGGGCGTGCCTGGAAATCCAGAACTAGCGATCGGGGCGATTGCCGCTGGTGGGTTTCAGGTGTTGAATGAAGATCTGCTCGATTGGTTGCGAATTTCTGGACATACGATCGCGGCAGTTGCCGATCTCGAACTTCAGGAATTACAACACCACGATCTCATCTATCGCGGCGATCGATCGCCGCTAGATATCTGCGATCGAATTGTCATTTTGGTAGATGATGGATTGTCAACGG
>JANNDQ010000662.1:0-4678 GCA_031387965.1 Chamaesiphon sp. OTE_75_metabat_567 | reverse complement strand
GTTGCTACCATCCAGCGGCGAGATCTTTGTCCAGATCTCGCTCAAGTTCAGAACTGGATTAGACAAGCGCGGGAACTAGCTGAAGGTTGAAAGCTATGGCACAATTAATACCGGACAGGGCGAGAGATTAATTACGCGACTGGCAACACTGTCAGACGTATGCTCCAAATCCAAACCGATGCCACGACTACCCATCACGATCAGATTCACATTGAGTTCATCGGCGACATCGCAGATGGTGAATGCAGGTTTGCCTTCTCGCTGCAAAATTTCGGCTTGGATGCCCCGTTTAGCGAATAGATCTCGCGCAGAATGCAGCAGCTTATCGATCGCATCGGCAGACTGCATTACCGGATCTTCGATCACATCAGCATCAAGATCTGGTGTCTCCACGACCGACAGTAAAATTAGCTGACTTTGATATTTTTGCACCAAATCGATCGCCACAGCAATCGCTTCTTGGGCTTCACGACTGCGATCGAGCGGAAATAAAATTTTGTTAAACATATACTGAGGCTAAATAACTGTAGCGTTTATCCTCTGACTATTCTATTTTCGATCTCTAGTTCCAACTTCATTAAAATTGGTAACAATTCTACACGGCTTTTCCGGTAGAATTGAGAACTGTAGAGCTAAACGTTGTTTTTAATACAGCAAACATCAGTATTATCAATTATTTTCTCAGCTTTAAGATCAAAAGTAAAAATTAACACCATAGTTTTAAGGAATTTAACAAATGCCTAAGAAGTCCATTGCCAGTTTATCTGCTGCTGACCTGACTGGAAAGCGGGTATTAGTTCGGGCTGATTTTAATGTGCCTGTAGATGATGCTGGCAATATTACCGACGATACTCGCATTCGCGCGGCTCTCCCCACGATCAAAGACTTAACTAGCAAAGGTGCTAAAGTCATCCTCAGCAGCCACTTTGGTCGTCCCAAAGGCGTAGATGAGAAACTCCGACTAACTCCAGTTGCAGCAAGATTATCGGAGCTGCTAGGGCAAGCTGTGGTCAAATGCGATGATTGTATCGGCGATGTCGTTGCCAGTCAGATCGCAGCGATGGCAAATGGACAAGTTGCCCTGCTTGAAAACGTTCGATTCTATCCAGAGGAAGAGAAAAACGATCCCGAATTCGCCAAAAAATTAGCAGCTAATGCTGACCTGTACGTTAACGATGCGTTTGGTACGGCCCACCGCGCTCATGCTTCAACTGAAGGCGTAACTAAATATCTCAGCCCTTCAGTTGCGGGTTACTTGATCGAAAAAGAATTAGAATATCTTCAGAATGCGATCGAAAAACCTCAAGCTCCTCTAGCGGCAATCGTTGGTGGTTCCAAAGTATCTAGTAAAATTGGCGTAATCGAAACCTTGCTCGACAAGTGCGATAAATTATTCCTTGGTGGTGGGATGATTTTCACATTCTATAAAGCACGAGGTTTGAATGTTGGGAAATCGCTAGTCGAAGAAGATAAATTAGAATTAGCGCGTGCTCTCGAAGCTAAAGCTAAGGAAAAAGGCGTTCAACTTTTATTACCTACTGATGTCGTAGTTGCCGACAACTTTGCTCCCGATGCCAATTCCCAAATCGTTGATATCAACAATATCCCTGATGGTTGGATGGGACTAGATATCGGACCCGATTCGCTCAAAGTTTTCCAAGCAGCTTTAGCTGACTGTAAGACGGTGATCTGGAATGGCCCAATGGGCGTATTTGAATTTCCTAAATTTGCTGCTGGTACTCAAGGTATCGCCAATACTCTGGCTGAAATTTCCAAAACTGGCGCAATCACAATCATCGGTGGTGGTGACTCAGTTGCAGCGGTAGAACAAGCTGGACTAGCCGACCAAATGAGTCATATTTCTACAGGTGGTGGTGCTTCTCTTGAGTTACTAGAAGGTAAGATTTTACCTGGTATTGCTGCATTAGATGATGCTTAATCTGATCATTGCGATCTAAGGATAATCGATCGACATCATCGCATGAGAAAGGGATAGACCGCAATGTGGTCTATCCCTTGTTAAGTACCTAGATCTGCGGAGATCTGATCCACCCCGCCCTACGGGCACCCCTCCAAGGAGGGGATTTTAGGAGAGTGCGAATGTTGGGTTTCATACCTCAACCCAACCTACAAATTACTAGATCTTCGCAGCCTAAAATTAAGTACCAGAAGTCCAGGAGTTAGCGTAGTCGATTTGATCTTGGTTGAGACTGTCGATTTCGATGCCCATTGCTTCGAGCTTCATCCGTGCGATCTCTTTGTCCACTGCGACAGGGATAGAGTGGATACCAGCGGTGAGTTGACCTTTGTTTTTGACTAGGTACTCACAAGCCATTGCTTGGTTCGCAAAGCTCATATCCATAACTGCACTAGGATGTCCCTCTGCTGCTGCGAGGTTGACTAGGCGACCTTCACCGATGACGATGATCGATTTACCGTTGTTGAGTTTGTACTCTTCGGTAAAGTTCCGCACGGTGTTGACACCAGTTGATTTGCTGGAGAGAGCTTTGAGATCGATTTCGATGTCAAAGTGACCGGAGTTACAAACGATCGCACCATCTTTCATCGCGTCAAAGTGTTCGGCACGGATGATGTGCTTGTTACCAGTTACGGTAATAAAGATGTCGCCAGTAACAGCAGCTTTCGCCATTGTCATCACGCTATAACCGTCCATAACGGCTTCGATCGCCTTAGTAGGATCGATTTCAGTTACGATCACGTTTGCACCCATCCCACGGGCACGCATGGCGGTACCTTTACCACACCAGCCGTAACCAGCAACGACGATGGTTTTACCAGCGAGGAGGATGTTGGTAGCGCGAACGATACCATCTAAGGTAGATTGACCAGTACCATAACGGTTGTCAAAGAAATGCTTGGTGTCTGCGTCGTTGACGTTGACAGCAGGGAAAGTAAGTACGCCAGCTTTGAACATCGCTTCAAGGCGAACGATGCCTGTAGTGGTTTCTTCGGTGGTACCGATGAGTTCACTCAATTGATGTTGACGCTCTTGCACCATCGTGGCAACTACGTCACAACCATCGTCAACGATGATGTTGGGGCGGTGATCTAGAGCGGTTTGAACGTGACGTTTGTAGGTAGCTTCGTCTTCACCCCGGAAAGCGAATACAGGAATGCCATAATCGACAACTAAACTAGCTGCGACATCATCCTGAGTGGAGAGTGGGTTACTAGCAATCAAGATTGCATCAGCACCAGCGGCTTTAATCGCGATCGCTAAGTGAGCAGTTTCAGTGGTAATGTGGCAACAAGCAACCACGCGAATACCAGCCAAAGGTTTTTCTGCTGCAAACCGATCCCGAATCTGACGCAGCACAGGCATTTCACGTCCTGCCCATTCAATCCGTTGTTTACCCTGAGACGCAAGGGAGAGGTCTTTTACTTCGTGCTTGATTGCAGTCGGTGTTCTTTCAGTTGCGATTGTCATAGATTGCTGTTTTTGATAAAAATTTACACAGTCTCTCCTTAGGGTACAGGAAATGTACCTTTTTATCACTCCGCACGATCGATTTGATTCAGAGGACATTCTATACAGATGCGTTGGCGAAGCCTTCCCTTTGGGAAATCGATCAGCCAGATTCTAATCAAACCAATCCCAATTCACGATAAGTCCTAATGGAACTGCACATCAAGCACTTACTAAAGTTATCCAAGAATTTACAATCGTCCTCGCATCTTGGCGATGGCACTTTTGGATAATCCAGGCTAGTTTTCTTGCATATTCCTTGCTTTCTCCTCAACGATCCGTCCATAGTCAAGCTTGACCGATCGATCCGCAAGATGAAAGTAGCGATTGTCATGACTGATGACAATTACTGCTTTGCCCCGTTGTTTTAGCTCTGGTAAAAGCTGTTGATAAAATATCTCCCGAAAAGTCGGATCTTGATCTGCTGCCCACTCATCAAATAAATAAACCGGACGATCTTCTAGATAAGCTGTGAGTAAAGCCAATCGTTTGCGCTGACCTTGTGAGAGTGCTGTAGTAGAAAGTTTTCCATCTCGAACAACGACTTTATCAGTCAGTTGAAGTCGTTCGAGGTAGATCTTTGCTCGTTCGTCTATGTCTGATTGCTGCAAGCCTACGAGTCGTTCGCGTAGCGTTCCGTAGGAAATCGAATAAGTAAAAGTCGGCAAATACTGTCGAAAATAACTGCCGATACATTTCGCGATTGCCATCGTTGATCGATATACCATTGAGCCGAATTTCGCCACTATCAGGTACATATAGCCCAGTTATCAACTTAGCTAAGGTTGATTTGCCACTACCATTACCACCCACAATAAACACTATTTCGCTAGGATGGATCGTTAAATCGATCGGCCCTAATGAAAAATTATTTTCCTCACCCGCAAGCTGATAGCTGTGAGTAGCTTGCTGGATCTCGATCCGATCGAACTGTTGGGAACTATTAGTAGTACGAACTAAAGCTTCAGCACGGCTACTTAGAGATAATCCCAGTGTATCTATTTTTCGTAAGGCGACACCTGCTTTAATTAGACTCTGTGAAATTGACAGGATATTGATGAGCGGTCGCATCATATAGGCGATGGTTAGCACGTAGCTCGACAACAGCTCGGCTGAAGCTGGCCTAATTTGTGGTAAACCATAGACTAATAATCCGAGTAGCATCAAGAATAATAACTCTCCAAATCCACT
>JANNDQ010000652.1:0-12051 GCA_031387965.1 Chamaesiphon sp. OTE_75_metabat_567 | reverse complement strand
TCGATCGGATTAGTTAGTCAAGATGTGTTTTTATTCCACGGTTCGGTACGTGAAAATATTGCCTACGGTAGTCCTGACACAACTCTATCATCAGTGATTAGTGCTGCTGAAATTGCTGAAGCTGATGAGTTTATCGACAGGTTACCACAAGGTTACGATACGATCGTTGGAGAAAGAGGACAGAAATTATCAGGTGGACAGCGCCAACGGATTGCGATTGCGCGGGCAGTATTAAAAAATCCACCAATTCTAATCCTGGATGAAGCAACATCGGCAGTAGACAATGAAACCGAAGCCGCCATCCAAAGATCTCTGGACAAAATCACTGTAAATAGAACTACAATTGCGATCGCGCATCGGCTCTCAACCATCCGCAATGCTCATTGTATCTACGTGATGGAACATGGGGAATTAGTTGAGGCTGGTACTCATGATGAGCTGCTGAAGATGAATAAAATCTACGCTGGACTATGGAATATTCAGCAAAACGCTAGAATTACCGCATAGATTTTTGGGCGGGCATGAAGCGGCGTTTTTATTATTGGGGAACCCCCGAATAAAAAAACGACAAGACATCACCGCCCCTACAGATAATTGCTTAGGGGCGGTGCTATCTTGTTCACACCTACATATAATCTGGCATGGCTTCAGGACTGTCTTTCTTCGAGCCGAGCAAATCGAGACTATCCACCTTGATCACAGGGCGAGAGCGCTCTGTACCTGTCGCTTTATCAATCCAGGTTTCGACTTCGAGTGAGCCTTTAATGCCGATTTGGCTGCCTTTTTTGGCATAGTTTTTAGCAATTTCGCCAGTTTTGCCCCAGATTTTGAGGTTAAACCAGTCTGGCTGATCTTGATTTTTGCTCCGACGGTTAACGGCTAGAGTCATTGTACAGACGCATTTGCCCGAACCTTCAAACCATTTGAGTTCTGGATCGCCACCAACTCTGCCAACTAAATGAACAGTATTAATACTCATCGTAAATAGTAGTTATGTACTTTATATCTTATTCTAACTCAAAATGGCGATCGCCGCGATCGGGGTTTTGGCGGAATGTGGGTTTACTTGGTAGCTTTCCAGATTTTAATAGTACGATCGAGACTAGCTGTAATCAGGAATCGCCCATTAGTTTGAAAAATAATCGATTTTACAGCTTCTTGATGAGCGGGAAAATTATTGATTAACTGCTGACTATCGGTATCCCAGAGGCTCACAGTACCATCGATCAATCCAGCCGCGATAGTTTTGCCATCGGGACTGATGGCGACGGCTAGAATAGCTGTTTGAGCTGCGGGTAGAGTGAAATGAGTAGACGTGCTTAATTGTCGAACTTGAAGCTGGCAATCGTTACCGCCGCTGACAATTAATTTTCCATCTTGGCTAATTGCCAAAGCATTGATTGGCTGTTCGTGCGCCTCAATTGTTTTGAGCAATTGTTTTTGTCCTAAATCCCAAAATCGGATCGTTCCATCTGCACTTGCGCTGACTAATATTTTGCCATTTGGCATAAATTGAAGCGATGAAATTAAATCTTGATGTCCATCAAGAGTAGAGATAATTTTATTTGTCTGAGTATTCCATAATCGAATCCGGTGATCGGCTCCACCACTAGCAAGGATTGTCCCATCAGGACTAAACTGAACGCTGTAGACAAATCCATTGTGAGTATATTCCTGAACTGAATTAGTAATCGACTCTTGGCGACGAATTTGAACGCGACGATTTTTGTCACCACTGGCAATTTGACTCTGATTAGAACTCGCCGCAACTGCATAAATCGGACTATTATTACAGCAAGTTGCGATCGGTTGTTGAGGCATCGTCAGATTCCACATCGCGATCGTACCACCATCATCACCGCTGATTAAGTATTGACCATTAGCTGAAAGTGCGATCGCATTAATAGGCTTATTATGCCATGCAAATGTATAGTCACAGATCCAGTTAAAGATAGGATTAACAATCGGAACTAGAGTAGTTATTGCTGGAGACTTTAGCTCAGCAATTGGGGGCGCAATCGATGGAGCTTGGGTAATTTGGATCGGTGAACTAGGCAAAATATTCTGATCTAAAGCATCAATCACCGCTTGAGCAGTTTGATATCGATCGATCGGTTTAGATTGAATTAATTTATCGATAATCGTGCCTAATTCAGGTTCGATTACTTCAGTTAAAGCAGCCCGCCACACCCATTGACTCTGAAGATCATCAAATAAAGTAAACGGTGAAACTCCCGTGAGTAAATTGATGCAAGTTATCCCCAGACTATACAAATCACTCGATGCAAAAGCTCTACCCCAACCTTGTTCTGGTGCCATGAATTCTGGCGTGCCAATTGTTGTCCCCTGTACTTGGGATAGATTAGTAGCGTTCATTTTTGCTGCACCAAAATCCACTAAGTATAGCTGCCGATTGTCAGTTCGACGAATTATATTTTCTGGCTTCAGATCTCGATGAATAAAGCCTAGTTGATGAATATAATTTAATGTTGGTAAAATTGTTACCAATAGTTCGCGGATTTGGCTGCTGGAAAATTTGCCTTGCTGATCTAGTTCAGTCTTGAGATTTTGACCGTCAATAAATTCTTGAACTAAATATTGCCGACCATCTGGTGTGATAAAGTAAGCAAGCAATTCAGGAATATTTGGATAATCTAACTGCTCTAAGGCACTAGCTTCCTGGGTAAATAACTCAGCTGCTTTCTGAGCGGCATTAGTGCCTTTTACTTGTGGGAAAAACTGTTTAATTACACAAAAAGGTTTAGATGGTTTGTCTTCATCGATCGCTTTAAATGTCCGCCCAAATCCACCCTGTCCAATCGGTTTCACGGCTAAATAGCGATCGCGCAACCTCAATCTACCACCACAACTTCGACAAAAGTTACTCTGAGGTGGATTTTCTGGGCGTAAACAGTCAGGATTAAGACAATAACTCATGAAATTTCTCTGCCCCTGCTACTCTCACCTCAGTAAAAACCGATCAAGCACCCACTGTTATCGCGTTCAAACCAATTTGCTACCACCAAACATATTTTGCCACCAAAGATGTAAAGGATAATAAAGAATTGGCATCCATAAACCACTTAAAATAGCAGCAAGTAAGATCACTGGAGATTGATTAGTCCATAAATAACTAAAACTATCAATGCTAGCTGCTGGTGATTGCTCAATTGTTATTTGAAATAAATATTGCAACCCAGAGATTAATTCGCTGATGATCGTTAGAAAGAAAGTAGCAATAGTAACCGATAAAATTGTATCACTTAAATATCGCCGTTTGTGGAGCCAAAAAGTCAGTACACCGACAGTGGTTAAACTCAGCACATGGGTGGGCATGGTGCCCAGAGTAGCTGTGGTGGGAAAAGTCATCGCATCTTGAATGAGTCCAAGCACAACACCAGCAGTGGCTGCGTGCCAGATCGATCGTTTTAGACTCCAGGCAATTGTCCACATCACTAACCAGCTGGGGCCAACTCCAATAATTTCCATCCCTGGTAGGCGGGTTGGTAGTAGTAGTAAGCATAAACCGACAGAACCAATCAAAACTAAAAGATCCAGTCCAGTTCGCAACAGCGGTGGTAAATTAGCAATATTCATGATCTATTTAATTTTTATTTTCCCCAGCTTAACTAGCGCGGCTTCGCGGCTGGTGAAATCGGGCTAGTAGATGGAGCGATTTTAACTGCGCCAGGAACTGGAGCTAGATCTACCCCGCGCGGATCGTGAGGGTGAACTGTCACCCATTCTAGGCTAGCCAGTGGAGCAGTAAATTCAATGATCGCTTCTGGAGCAGGAGATTTATTGAGATTAGTTTCAATTATTCTTCCAACTGCCAAACCAGTCGGAAATAATTGACTTACAGCCGAAGTCGAAACTACATCACCTTTTTTGACCAGGGGACGTTTATCAAAAAACTGTAGTACAGCTTGATTAGTTCGTGTACCCTGGAGAATACCTAGATTCCGCGTCCGACTTGTGATTACACCCATTCGACTATTGGGGTCACTGACGAGCAATATGCGGCTGGTATGTGGCGAAACAGCGATCACCCGACCGACTACCCCGCCAATCCCGACAACAATGTGATCGATCGCTACACCGTCACTACTACCGCGCCCAATCACGATTTGCTGCCACCAATTATCAGCACTCCGCAGGACAATCGGTGCCAAAATACCCTTAGTAGGCACGGTGGCGCTGTAACTTGCTAACTGCTTGAGCTGTTGATTTTGACTTCTTAACTCTTGCAGCTCGTTTTGAAGTTGTTCGACTTGAGCAGTTTTAAGATAGTCTACCTGGCGAGAATTGGGCTGAAATACTTGCGCGATCGCATTGTGTGCTTCAAATACTAGCGGACTCTGAGTTTGCAACACCAAATATGTACCGCCGATGACCATCCCGAATCCTGCTAACTTCAGGACATTTTTATCCCACCAGCGGCGAAAAGTAAACAACATAATTCTTTGATTGAGATTTGGGGCTTTTAGATGATTGTGGTGAAAATTGAGGTGTGGGGAATAAATAGATATCCCCTTCACCATGTGCTACAGACTGCGCGATCGATTACTAAAGACCCGATTCATCTGTTTCATGTTCTCGACTGCTATCCCCGTACCCAAAACGACACAGGTAAGCGGATCGTTGGCGATATGAGTCACGATTCCCGTCTCGTGACTGATCAGCATATCGATGCCGCGCAAAAGCGCCCCACCACCAGCAAGCATGATGCCGCGATCGATAATATCAGAAGCCAACTCTGGCGGAGTCCGCTCTAATGTCCGCTTCACAGCTTCAATGATCACGGAGAGGGGTTCTGCCATACTTTCCCGAATTTCGGGGCCTTTGATCGTCACTGTCCGGGGCAATCCCGACAGCAGATGCAAGCCGCGAACTTCCATGGTGATCTCATTGTCCTCAGGGGTTGGATATGCCGAACCCACTTGAATTTTGATTTCCTCGGCTGTCCGTTCACCGATCACCAGATTATGGACTTTCTTCATGTAATTGACGATCGAATCACTCAATTCGTCACCAGCAATCCGCACGGATTCACTGATTACCGAACCTTGGAGACTCAATACTGCAACTTCGGTGGTGCCGCCACCAATATCGATGATCATATTGCCAGTAGGTTCGGATACGGGTAAACCCGCACCGATTGCCGCCGCAATTGGCTCATCGATCAAAAATACCTCACTAGCGCCTGCCTGAAGTGCTGCATCCATCACCGCCCGCCGTTCCACCGCAGTTACGCCACTAGGAATCCCGATCACCAATCGGGGTCGGATGACGGTACTGCCTTCATTTGCCCGCTGAATAAAATGTTTTAACATTACCTCGGCAGTGTCGAAGTCGGCGATCACACCATCACGGAGGGGGCGCAGCGCAACGACATCACCAGGAGTTCGCCCCAGCATTTTCTTAGCTTCGGCACCTACAGCTAATGGCATTTTAGTCTTTTGATCCATCGCTACCACTGAAGGTTCTGCGAGAACGATACCCTTGCCAGTTACATAGACCAATGTATTGGCAGTTCCCAGGTCCATACCCATATCCCTGGATAAGGAAAAGCGATTAAAAAAACCCACGCGCTTCTTTGCCCCCAAAAATTATAAATAACGATCGAATATCTAGTTTAGTGATGGTCGGTAGTCATGCAGATGTTACTTATTGTGCCCCAATCTCGATCACTTATCGCGATCGCTCAGTGCCAAGCTTTTAATCTACATGTTCTTGACTATAGACATACCAAGTGGATGGATCTATCGCCAATCAATCACAAGGCATCCCGCCACTGCGTGAATCTTATTACTTTTTGCTGCGTTAGTCTAGTCGCGATCGCCCACAGATTAGGAGTTACACTCGATGATTTTAATTTTATCAATCACCTATTCCCTCCGCCTTGAGCATAATATCCGATCTTCGATCGCCAAACCTGCACTGAATACTTGACTAAACTTCAAAGATCGCCTATGCTGTGTAAGCGTAAAAAGCTAGGACGGTTAGCTCAGTTGGTAGAGCTCCTGCCTTACAAGCAGGCTGTCACAGGTTCGAGTCCTGTACCGTCCATATTTCTGGTCAGAGCTGGATAACTTACCAGCACTCGTTAATACACCGCTAAATTAGTACTCAAAATAGCCCTCGCCTTTAATGGTGGGGGCTATTTCGTCTCCGAGTAGATTCTCCTGAAGATTTGGGAACAATAGAAAAGATAATCTTCAGATGCAATGGAATCCGCAGATGAGTGGAACGTCTATGGGTGATGTATTGGTGCTAGGGGAGACATTGCCGCTAGTTCCCTATCAGTCGCAGGATCTCGCTCGATTGATTGAGTCTTTTCGACAACAGCAGGTGAGTGGCACTTTACAACTAGAAGTAGAGACCCAGCCTGGTAAGTGTTGGCAGCGAGTCTTGATCTGGTACAAAGGCGAGATTACCTATGGTGGTAATAAGTTAATCGATCGCGGTGAATTAATTAGAACACTGGTTCAAAAGTTTAAGCCCGAATATGCCCAATCGATCGACGGTTGGCTAATTCAGCAGCTTGTCTATCCACACACCAGTCGAGAGCTGTTGACCTTTTTGGTGCAGCGACAGGTATTGACGTGGGAGCAGATCGAGGGCTGGGCACAGGGGCAAGTCGTATTTACGATCGAACAGGCAATCAGTTTTGCAGGTAAATATCGATTCAATCCTCAGTCAGAAGTGGACTTCTATCACGGGGCTGAGGGGAATGGTTTGAACTGGAATCAGTTGATGATGACGGTGAATACCCGCCAGCAGTATTGGAGCAAGATTGCTAGTTTGATTCCGGGGATTGCGGCGGTGCCACTACCGCCGACTCCGGCGATGTTGACCAAGATCGCCGAAGCTGCGATCAAGCAACACTCCCAGAAGTGGTTTGATGGACAGCGGACGATCGTCGATATTGCCACGGCACTCGATCGCGATACCCTCCAAGTTGCCCGCTCTTACGCCCAGTGGGCGCAAATGGGCTGGATGCACTGTCAAGCACCAGTCAATGTCGTGGTGGAGCCACCAGCCCCCGCAGAATTGCCGATCGTCCTCTCGGTTGATGATAGCCCGATCGTCCAAACCAGAATTAAGCGGGCATTGATGGATCACTGTGAAGTACTACTAGCGAATGATGCAATGAGTGCGCTGCACTTGTTAGCACGGCAGCCAGTGGATCTATTGTTGCTAGATGTAACGATGCCAGGAATCGATGGGATCGAGCTGTGTCAGACACTGCGGCGGATGAGCAAGTTTACTCAACTGCCGATCGTCATGCTGACAGCCAAAGACAAGAGCTACGATCGCGCCCTCGCCGAAATGGTCGGAGCAACTGAGTACCTGACTAAACCGCTAGATGATGACAAATTGGTAGCTATTGTTAATAAATACGCTAAGGGCGGGAATATTTAATGATGAGTCAAATAGTTTTTATGATTGGTAAATATCATGTCAGATAAGCAGAATCTGATCTTTGGTTTACATGGTGCATTATATGGAATTAGTGCTGACTATGTACAAGAAATTTGCTGGTTGCCTGAGTTGTACTCACTAGCTACCGCACCAGCAGATATTTTAGGAATCTTCAACTGGCGATCGCGAATGGTGCCAGTGATGCACCTAGATTTGAGGTTTGGACGCGGTTTTTCTGGTTGCAATGTGACAGATAGAATCATCGTGGTCAAGTGGCAAGATACTTATTTAGCGATCGTCGCCCACGAAGTATTTGACGTGCAATTGATCGATCCGCAGCCCCTCGATCTCGATCTGATTCAAGGTCGTCAGGCGCGAATCGATCGCAACTTTATCACGGGGATTGCCCAGCGGAATGACGCACCAATTTCCTGTCTCGATCTCGATCGATTGATTCGCGAACCAGCTGCTGTTGAAGCTTTAGCAGGTGAAGAGTCTCCCGCGATTGCTGGCGCTGATGCTGATTTTTATGCGCGGTGTTGTCCAGGTGCCAGCGTCGCCGACAGAGCAACCTTTGCGACTCGCGCAACCCAGCTCAAAGCATCGACAATTCAGACTCAAACTACACGGAATGAAGCAGGAGTACTGGTTGTCCAAATCGGTCAAGAATATATCGGCTTTCCGCTGGAACTAGTCGTCGATGTAGACTCACTCGATCGCTTTTCGCTCTCACCCGTACCAGTTGCACCTCCATATATCTTGGGACAAATAAACTGGCGGGGGGAAATTTTACCGCTATTGGAACTAGGTGGAATCTTGCAAATCCTGACTCTGCCCCGTCAGGAAATAGTAGTAGTTCAAGTCGAAGGCGTAAAAATTGGGATCGCTGTTGATCGCATTTTTGATGTCTTTTATCTAGAGACTACTCAGATTGAATCTGTACCGATTTCAGTCAATAAACAACTGAGTATTTATCTACACGGTGTGACTAAATATATGGATAGTTTGATGTATCTGGTCAAACTTCAGGAATTGGTAGTCGGGGAATTTTTGGCTAGTGGGGTGTCGTAGATCTAAATCCCCCTAAATCCCCCTTGGAAAGGGGGACTTTCAAAGCCCCCTTTCCAAGGGGGTTGGGGGATTCAGATCCCCGCATCACCCCAACCATCAAACTCAAACTTTTATATTTTAAATTTATTCCACCTCAGGTCATCAACCACTAAATGTCATGTCAACCAACTTGTGGACGAAAGTAAATACTTCCTCCTTCAAAACCAAAGCAATCATGCTGGCGATCGGACTAGGAATTACTCCCATTGCAGCGATCGGTACACTTAACTACTTTCAGGTACGCAACACGATCGAACAGCAGGCTATTACTAAAGAAAAGGAACGTGCTGAACTGATTGCCGATAAACTTAACCGCTTTGTATTCGAGCGAAATGGTGATGCATCGGTACTGTCATCGCTACCAGTTTTTAGTAATGCCAAAGTAGCAGCAATTACTCCAGTAGAAAATAAAAATAGGCTCTTAGACCGATTTGCCGCCAGTTATCAGGCTTATGACAGTATTGCGGTTTTTGATATCAAAGGTAATTTAATTGCTCAGAGTAAAGGAGAATCACTAACTAAAATCAATCATGCCCAGCGTCAGTACTTTAAAGATGCTGTAAAAGCAGGCAAAGCAGTGATTTCTGCACCTGAAACCAGTCGAGATACTGGCAAAGTTTCAGTATTTTTTGCGGCACCAATTAGAGATGCAGATACCGATCAAATCATCGGCGTTGTTCGACTCAGGACTCCTGTTGCTAAACTCGCAGCAGTACTGAAAGATTTTGACCGCAAATCTGAAACTTATCATATCCTCGATCGTCAAACTAATAAGCTATTTATCAGTTCTAATGGGCAGTATGTCAGCAAGCCAGAAACCCCAGACATGGCAAAGGCGCGATCGAGTCAGGAAGTGGTTTTTAGCCAATCTGCTGGCGGTAACGATCGACCAGAACTGGTCAGTGCGTCATCGTTTAAGCCATTGGAGGGGATGACACCATTACCCTGGGTGGCAGTCAGTACGATCGATCGAGATGCTGCATACGTCGGACTGCAAGAGTTATTTTTGACAACCTTAATGGGGGCTGGACTCACTGGAGCATTGACAATTGGATTCTCGATCTTTTTTGCCGATCGCATTGCCAAATACATCCAGCAGGCGATGGCAACGATTACGACTTCTGCCAATCAAATCGTTGATACCGTCCAGAATCAGGAAGTCTCAGTTAACCAACAGGCGAACTCCGCGATCGCCACCACCGACAGCATCAACGAATTGGAAAGTATTTCCAACACCACCGCCGAACAAGCCGACGCATCGGCTGATGGTGCAAAACAGGCGCTCTCACTGGCAGAAGAAGGCACTCAGGCGGTGAAAAAGACAATTAATGAAATGTCCGACTTGCGCGATCGAGTCGATGAAATCGCTCAACAAATCATCAATCTGGGCGAACAAACCGGACAGATTACCACTGTATCGGACTTGGTATCGGATCTCGCCAAACAGACCAACATGCTCGCACTCAAGGCCGCTGTAGAAGCAGCTCGTGCTGGTGAACAGGGGAAAGGATTTGGGGTAGTAGCGGGTGAAATTCGGAAACTAGCCGATGAAAGTAAAAAATCTGCGCAGAAAATCACCAACCTGGCGACAGATATTCAAGCTGCAATTAACCGCACAGTAACGGTAACCAATCTCGGTACCAAAACCGCCACAGAGAGTATTCAACTCGCTGAAAATACTGCTGTTACCTTTATCGGTGTGGCAGATGCTGTCAATAACGTGTTCCTCAACTCCCAGCAAATTTCCTCCAGTACCAAACGCCAAGCTACCGCCATCCAGCAGGTACTCGGCGCAATGAATGCCATCTCGCAAGACTCTCAAGAAAGCGCCATCGGGATGCACAAAGTCAAAACCTCCACAAGAGAGCTGAATCAGATTGCCGATGAGCTGCAAGCAGCGGTTAGCTAGGGAGTAGAGGGTAGAGGGTAGAGAGTAGTAAGAGTTAACGCTGCGCGTTCGATCCTCCACACCCTCTACCCTCTACCCTCTACCCTCTACCCTACACCCCCTACCCCTACTCCCTACCCCCTACCCTCTAAAATGCTATCTACATTCACCACCAACTTCCAATCCAAATTCAACGACTTATCTTTCAAAACCAAAGCAATTGCGACAGTTGTTTTGCTATCAACTCTGCCTGGACTTGGTGTGGGTGGACTGGCATCACTGATTTCATACAATAACTTGAAACAGACAGAAACAGAAAACCAACAGTTCGCAGCAACTACCCTCTCCGATGCGATCTCGCGCTTTGTCATCATCAGAAGCAAAGATGCTCAAACTCTGGCTGGATTGGCACTGTTGAACAATCAAAAGGTCATTAAAGATTTGACTGCCGCAGATCGGGACGCATTTTTTAATGAATATCTTGAGCGATATACATTCTATGATGGTGCGATGGTCTTGGATCTTAATGGTAATCCAACCGCTCGTTCCAAAAAAGATACTGATGCCAATTATGCCGATCAAAGTTATTTTCAAGCTGTACTTAAAACTGGCAAGCCTTATGTCAGTAAGGTGGAAATTTCTAAATTTACTAAGGTACCATCAATTTTCTTTGCTGCTCCAGTCAAAGATTCCGTTACAGGACAACTGACTGGCGTTCTGCGATTGAGAATGCCTGTCGCCAGTTTAAGACCAATTGCTGCACCATATGGTACCAACAGCAACGAATGGCACATTGTGGACAGAAACACTAATAAATTTATCCTCGCACTCGAAGAAAAACAAATCGGTCGGAGTGCTAGTGATTTTGCTGAGTACGAGCGGCTGAAAAATAGTGATAAATCTCAGTCTACATTCGATGTCGATCGAATGAGTAACAAACAACAGCTGATCTCCGTCCTCCGTGCTGCCAAGAGTGAAGATTTGGGTTCTAGTAATCTGGGCATTATTATGACCAAGGATGTCGATGCAATTAACACCAAAGAAAGCGGTGTAATCCTGGCATTAGCGCTGGGGCTATTGGCAACGGGCGCGTTCACTGCGGGCTTGTCGCTACTATTGGGAAATCGCGTGACCAAGTTTATTGAAAAACTCGCCGACACGCTGATTGCTTCTTCTACCGCGATCGTCGATACGGTGGAAATGCAGGAAGTCACGGTAAACATGCAAGCCAACTCCGCGATCAATACCAGTGCGACAGTCAACGAACTCGGTGCAATCTCGTTCCAATCTGCCGCTCAAGCCGAAGCCTCCGCTAATGGTGCCCGCCAAGCACTCTCCCTGTCTGAGGATGGAACTCGATCGGTACAACAGACGCTCCAAGGGATGTCTGGACTACGAGACAAAGTAGACGCGATCGCCAATCAGATCGTTAATCTCAGTGAACAAACCGGACAAATTACCGTAGTATCTGACCTCGTGGCAGATTTGGCAAGTCAAACCAACATGCTCGCACTGAACGCAGCGGTAGAAGCAGCTCGGGCGGGTGAGCAAGGTAAAGGATTTAGTGTAGTTGCCGACGAAATTCGGAAACTAGCCGACCAAAGTAAGAAATCTGCGGACAAGATTAA
>JANNDQ010000648.1:0-12971 GCA_031387965.1 Chamaesiphon sp. OTE_75_metabat_567 | reverse complement strand
TTCTTCTCTAAGACGACGTTACGACCCTTAGGGCCGAGGGTAACTGCTACCGCTTCAGCCAAGATGTCCATCCCGCGTTCCAACGCGCGACGAGCATTTTCGTTGTATATAATTCGCTTTGCCATAATCTTTTAATTTAGGAATGAGGTGAAATGTTAGTTGACGAGAGGATCTAGCCGACTACAGCTAAGATATCTTTTTCAGATAACAGCACATATTCGTCGCCGCCGAGCTTTACGTCGGTACCAGCATATTTAGAGTACAGAACTTTGTCGCCGACTTTGACTTCTGGCTCTTGACGGGTACCGTCTTCATTGCGTTTGCCAGGGCCGATTTGGACGATTTCGCCGATTTGGGGCTTTTCTTTAGCTGTATCAGGTAACAAGATGCCACCTGCGGTTTTTTCTTCAGATGCGCTGACTTTAACGAAGACGCGATCGGCTAAAGGCTTGACTGTAGATACGGTTAACGATATTGATGCCATAATTATTATGAGTATTTAGCACTCTCAACTGCTGAGTGCCAATTTAGCCGATTGCGGTGTGGCATCGCAAGCAAGGGTTGAGTACGGGTTCCCGCACAATCATGTCTTCGATGACATCTCATCTAAAACTCGATATTGAAAGTCGCGATCATGGATTAATGAGAAAACGGTTAAAATGGATAACTAAGAAAATCATTAAATATGAGGTTTTAGGTCATGCCTAGCATAATTGAGGAGATCGGTCAAAAGTTGCCGGAGGCTCCAGAGTCAGTGCTACAAGAGGTTTTGTCACTACTAAATGCTGCCCGCAGTGAGTCCGCAGAAGTTCTTCCCCTGGCTAAGCGTCGTCGGGTTGCACCTGCCTCGATTGCCGGAAAAGGTCAAACTTTGGGAGATATTGTAAGTCCAATCGTTGACGAGCAAGATTGGGAATGTCTCAAGTGATCATTCTAGACACCCACATTTGGTTTTGGTTAGTCACTCAAGATTGGGCAAAGTTTCCGGCGGCATGGCGGGAAGAGATCGAAACTGCTGAACAAGTCGGGATATCCCCGATCTCTTGCTACGAGATCGTGCTAGCTCAAGAGCGAGGACGTTTAGAATTGCCTTGTGCTGCTGAACATTGGTTTCGGGATGCTTTGGAGCCGATGGATATTGTTTTGTTGCCTTTGAATGCGACGGTTGCTTGCAAGGCTGTGAGTTTATCGACTGTTCATAAAGATCCATTTGATCGACTGATTATCGCGACGGCGTTGGTTTATGATTGTCGGCTAGCCAGTGTGGATAGCTTGTTTCCGCTATATCCTGAGATTAGTGATCGGTTGTTTGTCTAGCAGGATATTGAGTTCGATCTCGAAGTTACGACAAGACTGTACTTGCCGTTTGAGTAGATATAAAAACACTCTGATTAGTCGAAAGCTCCAGAAATCGTTACTGTTCCTCCCTTATTCTCACCTTGACCGATCGAGTCTTCACACCGTAAAATAGAGAGACGGTCTGGCTGCGGCGTTGGTGACTGCCAATAACGTTTTTTGATCTATGCTTGAATTTTTTACGGGAACTAATGTTATTCCAGCGGCAGTAAACTGAACTCTTGTATTCAGAAACTATAAGCACGAATTTCCGGTACCCACCTGGTTTTAACCAGGTCATAAACTGAGGTAAGACGGCGTTGCGGTTGACCTAAATATTTGAAAGACAAAAACCCTCGGCATTCGTGCTGGGGGTTTTGTTGTGAATAGTGAATAGGGATTAGAGCAGAGTTTTGCTGATAAAGTGGTATCAAAAGCGATCAAATGAGATAAATAAGAGCATGACACCACAGGATTTGATGAAGCAGGAAGTTGGTAAGGCTGCGGCGGCGCGGGTACAGTCGAATTCGATCGTAGGTTTGGGTACGGGTTCGACTACGGCGTTTGCGATCGAGTATATTGGCAAACGGCTAGCTGCTGGCGAAATTACCAATGTCAAAGGGATTCCCACTTCTTTTCAAGCGAGAGTCTTGGCTAAACAGTATGGTATTCCCTTGACTACTCTAGATGAAGCCGATCGAATTGACATTGCGATCGATGGTGCCGATGAAGTCGATCCGCAGAAGAATCTCATCAAGGGTGGTGGCGCAGCGCATACTCAAGAGAAAGTAGTCGATGCACTAGCGGCGCAGTTTATCGTCGTTGTTGATAATACTAAACTAGTTGATAAACTCGGTTCTACTTTCCTCGTCCCCGTAGAAGTGATTCCGATGGCGGTTACACCTGTGATGCGGGCAATTGAAAAACTCGGTGGTAAACCCCAACTGCGGATGGGTGTCAAGAAAGCTGGCCCAGTGGTGACAGATCAGGGTAACTTAGTGGTGGATGTGAAATTTGACTCGATCGACAATCCTGCTGAACTAGAAAAGACGCTCAATAATATTCCTGGCGTACTGGAAAATGGTCTGTTTGTCGGTGTGGCAGATGTAATTCTAGTCGGTGAAGTTCAGGGCGATCAAGTCATCATCAAGGAAATGTAGGAATTAGGATCTGTGGGTACTGTTTAGTTATAAAAAAGGAGGTGAAAACTAATAGCTTTCATCTCCTTTATTTTGGTTAAAATCACGCTGATTTAGTCGATCGTTCTTTTGCCAGTAAACTTGAGCTTAGCAGGCTCAGGATTGCTGCCGATATTGCGATCGACACTACCAACAGCTTCCCGCCCAGCATTAACCTTTTCAGGGAATACGCCATCATTGGGATGAAGCAATGTCGTATCGCCTTTGGGCATGATGCGAAAAACTTTGTAGTCGGTGATTTTAAATTTACGCAATTGGGTACCGAGCGCGAGACATTGCTCTTTACGAGCCATGTACAAGAGATTTTCACCAGATACCATCGTCGCTGCACCACCTGTCGGCATCTCAAATACTTGTTGCTTGGTGCTAGTCCAAGTAATTGCGTATTTTTCTTCTACGTCGGCTTTGCTGAGTAAACCACCAGTGCTACCGCCAAAAATTGGTGTTTTGCCAGTTAGTTTGATTGCCATAAAACTACTCGTTATAGGGTTTTTGTCATAGTACCACCCTGTTATAGCGCGATCGCCATCTCGTCAAGAACCGTAACAGTTGGGCTAACGAGAGTTTAGAACAAGAAGAGCCTAGAGATTTAAGTCTCTAGGCTCTTCTTATTTTAAATCCACTCTATTTAAGATCCAGATCCAGTCCAGTCCCTGACTCTAGACTAGTTTGAGATCGGGATAGTAGGTGAGGATATCATCAGTCGTGAGTGCGTCACCATTAGCCTGAGGTGTCCAGATTGCTTCAACTGCGACGATTGCACTAGCATCGAGACTACCAAGAGTTTGGAGCGCTTGACGTAGATCCTGATCACCGTTGATTTTTGGTAGTTGGATCGATCGAGTTGCGGCAACCAAAAGCGTCACAATGATGTATTCAGAGCGTTCTTGCTCTGCTGTTGCCAGTTCTCCGGTAGAATTTAGGACGGCATTAGCCTCAGCTTGACGCAATTGATTATTGACTTTGCTCAAGGTTTCGGTGGTGAATTTACCACGCTCAGCCAGCGACAACTGATTAAAGGCTGCTTCAGCTCGATCGAGTTTGGCTTGTTGGGTGCTAGTTTTACCATAAGTCCAGTACTCAGGGTGACGGAGCAATTCGAGACTGGTTTCTTGGAGGAGGTGCATCCGTCCGCTAGCAGTTTCAGCATTAACTGTCTTGGCCAACTGGTCGAGTTTCGACTGGACATTTCGCGCATCAGCCAGTAGCCCAACTTGAATTTGAGCGATCGAAACTTGAGGATTGTATACATCCCCACCTTCAAGACCATCCCCACCAGTCACCCGTTTGAAGGTCTGAAGTAGGAATCCACCCACGGCGATCATAATCATCAGTGAGAACAAGCTCCCACCGCCACCACCGAACATAAATGGGAGAAAGAAGGGTGAGAAGCCACCACCATAACCACCGCCGTAGCCGCGATTGTAGCCACCGCTGCTGGGTGCGCTATAGCTTCGGCTAGGTGCGCGGAATGAACCGCCGCCAATTCGTCCCCCACTGCGGGCGGCGAGAGCATCTCCAGTTTGAGCAAAAACGAGAGTCAGGACTAGTCCGGCTGCTATGAGGGATTTCATCAAAGGTTTAATGAGAGAGCGCAGTTTATTAATCATAACCATCCGTATAAAAGCTTGTATATCCTTCTAGTGTAACGACTTCGACTTTTCAAAGTCTGTATCTCCTGGATATCTCTAACTTTAACGCAAGCCACTAGATGAGAGACATGTTGCGAGATGTAGAGATAACCGTTCACTTTACAAACTTGAGGGTTACCTCCGGTAGGCGTGCAATAGCCTACCGGAGGTAATCGTAAAAGCAGTATCCTAGTAGACAGATGACACTATATAAATTTTCATGAAATGTATTATCCATCGTCGCGCTCAGTTTTCGGCTAGCCATCGATATTGGTTGCCAGAACTCAGCGCAGCGGAAAATCAAGCCAGTTTTGGCTTGTGCGCCCAACCATACGGGCACGGACACAACTATGTCCTGTATATATCCCTCTACGGTGATATCGATGATTATGGGATGGTGCTCAACCTCTCCGATGTCAAACACGTGATCAAAAAAGAAGTGACTGGACAACTAGACTATAGCTTCCTCAATGATGTCTGGCCGGAGTTTCAGACAACTCTCCCCACTACCGAAAATATTGCGAGAGTGATCTGGCAAAAACTAGCCCCTCACTTTCCCCTCGTCCGCATTCAGTTATTTGAACATCCCCAACTCTTCGCAGAATATACAGGTAAAGATATGGAAGCCTCACTCACCATTGGTACTCACTTTAGCGCTGCTCACCGCCTAGCATTACCTAGCCTTACGCTGGAACAAAATAGCGAAATCTATGGCAAATGTGCGCGGGTGAATGGACATGGGCACAACTATCATCTGGAAGTCACAGTCACCGGAGAAATCGACGCACGCACTGGCATGATTGTTGATTTGGTTAAACTCCACGAATTAGTCGATAAATATGCTGTAGAGCCATTAGATCACACCTTCTTAAACAAAGATATCCCCCACTTTGCCAAAGTAGTGCCTACCGCCGAAAATATCGCTGTCTATATTGGTTATCAAATCGAACAACCAATCCGCGAACTGGGAGCACAGCTCCACAAAGTGAAACTAATCGAGAGTCCAAATAATTCCTGTGAGTTGCTCTGGAGTCAAGATTTTAGCAATCTAGCAACTCGTCAACTAGCCGCAGTAGCATAATCTAGGCTTTAGGCTTTAGATATTAGGCTTTAGAGGTAGAAGAGTTGGGCGTTGGAAGATATTACACTTTGCTAAAGCCTAAAGCCTATGTTGCGATAAGTAACAATTTCAATGCTGACTCGATCGAGCGAAGAACTAGCAGCGGTCGGGTATAATTGTTTGATACAAAGCTTTCTTGCTGTTTTAGAGCTTACATAAGTTCGATCGATCATTAGGCTAGTAGCTATACTTTGTCACAATTATTTTCCGGTTAGATTCGTTTCGCACTATGATCCTCTAGCTGCAACTGATAAAATCGGCAAGAGTATTTGTGTTGGATCTTTCCTTCAGCATCGATCGATTGTTATCTATTAGCCATGTCAATTTTGAAATCAGGATTAATAAACTCATGAGCGATACACCAGAATCTACTCAATCCGCAGAAACTACCACCATTGATATTCCAGCAAATCCTTTAGGTCTAAATACTGGAACTGGATCGATTACTAAGGTTTCGCCGGATTTGTCTAGTGCTAATCTACCAGATGGAGTCAGACAAGCGCTCGATATCCTCGCTGAACTACCAGCGTATGCGACGCAGATTTATACCAACAACAAGCGTGTTGTCACCAGTCTTGGCTTAATTTTAGGTCTAATTGTTGGCGTGAAGCTAACCTTGGCAATCCTGTATGCCATCAACGAAATTCCTTTACTCGCCCCTACTTTTGAATTAGTAGGCATCGGCTATGTTAGTTGGTTTGTCTATCGTTATCTCCTCCAAGCTTCCACTCGGAAGGAACTAACGGATGAAATTGATAGTTTCAAATCCGAAGTTCTCGGTAATAAAAAATAAGCACGTTGAGATTTTCAGCATTGAATCAATTTTAACTGCTGCTTACCACCGAATTAATTCGGTGGTTTTTTATGGTCTTTTCGCTATTACTCACCTTCTAGATAGCCTGTTTAATCGATTGAAGAAATATTTAGCAACTAATGCAAACCGATTTGGTTTGGCAGCTGTATATCAAACAGCAGGGTTAATCTACCCAGAAATGGGATGACCAGATTCAATTGACACCACAGAACTTAGATAGCTAGGAGAATCGATCAATGCGATATCAGAATTTACTACTAACAGCCTTCATAACAATCATCGCCAGCGGCTTACCAGCTAATAGATGGGTTAATGCCGAATTACCAGCCGCATCAATGACAGTTGCTCGGAAGATTACAGCGGCTTCCGTCTTAGCCAGTGGTGATTTTGAAAAATCAGAACACCCCACCAGTGGTACTGCCCAAATTGTCATCCAAAATGGTAAGAAGTATCTTAAAATTGATAGCAGTTTCCAGAGTCAAAGTGGCCCAGATGTATTTATACTCCTTCATCGTCAGGGTTCACCCAAAAGTTATGGAAAAGCTGATTATGTTAGTTTAGGACGATTGAAAAAATTCTCTGGTCAGCAAATGTACGCAATTCCAAATCAAGTTAACATCGCAAACTTCAAGTCTGTTGTGATTTGGTGTCGCAAATTTAATGCTACGTTTGGATTTGCACCGCTGAGTTAGTTTGATCGCACCTAATGTTAATCTCAGACATTTAACTATTCTTTATTGTAGCAATCGTGACTTTTTCTGATTGGCTCCGTATTATTCATCCGCTATTAGCTATTGTGCTGATTTATCCACTGTTAGGGATTGTCATGTACTTTGCTTGGAAAACTCGCCAGCTGAGACTCGAAATCAAGGCTGGTGTAAAAAGTAAAATCTCCCCTCAATCTGGACTAGAACATGTCGCAATTGGTCGATGGTTGACGGGGGCGGCAGCTGGAGTCGCATTACTGGGATTACTGCATCCGATTGTAAAAACTATCATCAAGAAACAAGTCTGGCAAACAGCTCCAGGACAAGTGATTTTTATCGCACTCATGTTTGCAGCAACAATCGGATCTTTACTTTTTTTATATCGCGCCAACTCTCTAACTTGGCGAGCGACTTTTGCAACTTTAACTAGTGCGGGATTAATTATTCTTGGTGCTCAAGACGGTGTGTATCGTCGCGAGAATGAATGGTTATTCTCTCATTACTACTATGGAATAACAGTTGCTAGTTTGATGATAGTATCATTAGCAATCTTGCCAGAGATCTATCGAAATATCAATTGGCGACGATTACATATTGGCTTGAATTTAATCGCACTGCTGCTATTTTTGATTCAGGGTATCACTGGAGTCAGAGATTTATTGGAAATCCCCGTTGGTAGTTAAGTACTTAACTTTGCTCAGTTCAAGGATGATTTAGGCTAGCGAGAATCATCCTTGAACTCCAGGGTAAATTATCCACCAAATCACTAGCGTCAATTGTTTGGTGTCGATCGAGGATAAAATACTTACAAAGATTCGTTAGCACAGGTTGTAAATGCGTCGTTATTTTTCTAAGATTCCAGGACAGGCTTATCTATGGATTGCCATCTTGATTTTCGGAGCTTCTGGCTCTGTAACGCGCAAGTTGAGTGAAATTGGTGCTGCCCAATTTATGAATGGGCACAATCCGATTTCTTTGTGCAATGTCCTATTTGTCGGCAATGTCTGTGCGTTAGGCTTGATGTTGATCATATATCGCAGTCAATTAACCACCGCAAATCTCAGCCGAATTTCTAGGCTGGAGTGGATAAATCTTACCATTGTGGCAATTTTATCAGGTGCTTTTGCTCCAGCAGCTATTTTTAGAGCGTTAGCATTGTCGCCAGTAAATAACATTATTTTATTAGGACGATTAGAAGTCCCGCTGATTTTACTTCTATCTAGATTTATTCTCAAAGAACGCCTCAATCAGTACCAAAAAATTGGTGCATTTATCGTGTTCATCGGCATCGTAGTGGCGGTAATAGGCGATCGACCAGATTTGTCAAAAGTTGACTTGATGCTTGGCACAGGTGAAATTCTAACTGTCGCTGCTGCTGTTGTTTCTGCGATTGCTACTCTCATTAACAAGCAAAAGTTATCAACTATCCCAGTCGGAATTTATGGGATTTTTAGGACAGGATTAGGATCGATCATTTTCTTTTTCTTTGCGATTCAATTATATGGATCGGGACATTTTGCTGAAATGTTTTCGCCATTTTTATGGCAATGGATGTTAGTTTATGGAAGCATAATTGTTGTCGTAGGACAGTCATTAT
The DNA here is from genome assembly GCA_031387965.1 of Chamaesiphon sp. OTE_75_metabat_567. Classification (GTDB taxonomy): domain Bacteria; phylum Cyanobacteriota; class Cyanobacteriia; order Cyanobacteriales; family Chamaesiphonaceae; genus Chamaesiphon. The sequence continues at coordinate 4,568 of JANNDQ010000648.1, read as the reverse complement.
GGATTAAGGGTTCGCGGGAATCTTCACTCACGGTATCCACCATTGTTTCTTGCTTTCATCCGATCGCCGGAATACTGTTTGCCTACTGGATTTTGGCAGAAGTCCCCACAATGAAACAAGTAATTGGTAGCATAATTTTAGTTTTAGGATTACTGCTCAGTCAAGTCAAAAGCGATCGCCAACAAGACATTTCAGAGCCATCAAAGTTGCAGCCTGAAAATCAAGATGGCGGAGGATTTAGCGGACTTTGAACACTTACAAACAGCTTTTTTAAGGTATAAATCTTCCATACCTTGTTGCTAACGACTTTCATAAATAATCAAGGCTAGGAGCATCATCGTGAAAATTAGGGCGATTGGTAGAAACCAATTATCCTGGGTATTAACTTCACTGAGATCTACTGGTGCATATTTTTCATCAATCGATTTTGCCTTTGGTTGAGCCGATGAGATCGGCAGATTATTCACAGCAGGCTTACCATCGGCATCTTCCAGATGGGATAAATCAGGAATTTTAATTAGCCACTCGTCCCGCCGCGTCAATTCTGGAGCCTGCATGATGTACAGCATCCGTTTACTGGCTTGGCGAGTATCGAGATTGGGGTGATTGGCAAGTTTTTGGCAAAGATTCTTAGCCTCTAGAATTTGTCCAGTGGCTTCATAAGCTGTCGCCAGCCAGATTTGCACCTCACCACCGATCTGCGTATTTGGCTGGACTTGCGCCAATGCAGCCAATAAGTGATCTACCGCTTGGCGATATTCACCCCGCTCAAAGGCAACTTGTCCAGATTGATAATCAGCATCGAAATTCACCTAACCACTAGCTCCAGAAGAGACAATCATCGAACCAGTACCATTATCGGTGAAAATCTCCAACAAGAGTGAGTGCGGCAACCGTCCATCGATAATGTGAGCAGCTCTGACACCCTGGGCGAGACTCCGCACACAACAAGTCAACTTAGGAATCATCCCACCGCTGACAGTCCCATCCTCAATCAAAGCGCGTGCGCCGGGGATATCCAACTGTCGAATCAACGTAGTTGGATCTTTGAAATCTTTCATCAAGCCCGGTGTATCAGTCATCAAGATTAGTTTTTCGGCTCCCAGTGCAGCAGCAATTTCACCCGCAACTGTGTCGGCATTGATATTGTAAGCCTGTCCATTTTCATCTGCGGCGACACTGGAGACAACTGGAATGTAGCCACTTTTTACCAGCGTATTGAGAATATCCACATTGACACTACTTACCTCGCCCACAAATCCAATTCCTTCCCGCCCATCAGGACGTGCGACGATCAAATTACCATCTTTGCCACACAATCCAACTCCATCACCACCAGATTGATTAATTAATGCGACAATCTCCTTGTTTACCCGTCCGACTAGCACCATCTCGACAACATCCATCGTCGCTGCATCAGTTACCCGCAAACCATCCTTAAACTGAGGTTCAATCCCCAGCTTTTCCAGCCAGCTATTGATTTCTGGCCCACCTCCATGCACTAATACGGGACGAATCCCCACACAGGACATAAAAACTAGATCCCGGATTACTCGATCTTTGAGAATGCTATCTTTCATCGCCGCACCACCATACTTGACGACGACAGTACGTCCAGCGAACTTTTGGATGTAAGGCAAGGCTTCACTTAATACCCGCACGCGGGTGGCATCTTCGTTGGAGTGAGTCATTTTTTAGGCTTTAGGCTCTTTTAAAATATCTGATGCCAAGTTCAGTCGCTCTGAGTCTGTCAGGCGATCGAACGTAGTCAGGAAATCTTGTCCAACAGGAGTCATCTTTTCTCTCCTCTTCAATATATTCACAGCATAACACCACTCAATCTTGTTGAGCTAGTTAGGTTAGCGAGATCGAATCCCCTACCATCAGCGATCGCCAAAACCACCATAAAATCATCAACATCGAGAACCCAAAGCCCGATCAAACATCATCACGATCGAGTCCCCAACCACCAGCGATCGATCGCACCACCTGAATATTTGCTACCAAATCGTTTTTACGTGAGGGTATTTCAGAATATTGTTATCGCAAGTAATTAGTGGGACATTATATCTTCTTGCCATCGCTACAATAATTCTGTCGGCAGGATCTTTATGAAAATCTCCAGGTAGTTGAGTGCTGGCGATCGATCGGTATGGGCAATGCTAGTTTACCCAGGCTAGCTTTTACAGCTATCTCCCATACTGAAATAGCTGAAACTAAGATGCCATTTTGGGCTTCCTTAATCTCAATCTGTGCTCGTGCAGCATCAGATAATTGGCTCGGATCGTGCAAGAGCCATAACCAAATATGGGTATCAATAACAATCATTCACCCAACGCCATCCATAGATCGGTCATTGGGGCATCAAAATCAGGTTCGATCTGAATTGACATTCCGCGCAAGGGATAATGTTTTTTGTCGTCTAACTTAGTTTCGTTCTGGGTTGTGGCTGTTACTGGGTAGTTAGTACCGAGGGAGCGGATAAAGTCTAAAAGGCTCAGTTGCATTGGTTCGGGGATTTTTTCTAGTTCCCGAACGATCGATTCGATCGTGGATCGTCCGCTTTGCGGGGTCGTACTCATAATGTGATGGGGCAGATTGAATATAATCCAATTTTACCATTCCCACATTTAAGCAACAAGGGTCGATCGAACACCCAAAGCCCGATCGAACATCATCACGCTCGAATCCTCCCACCATCAGCGATCGACAAAACCACCATCAAATCATTAACATCGATCTCCCAAGCCCGATCAAACATCATCACGCTCGAATCCCCCATCATCAGAAAAAATCGAGGCAGACTAAATTTCTTGATTGTTTTCTGGTGGATAAATTTCAACTTTACAAGCATTTGCCAACTTTCTCGCAATTGATTTAGTCTTGTTTCCAAGTACTAAAGCATGAGCCTTATTACCATCAATCGGATCGTGCTTTACTTCTAGCTCTAGATCTTTAACCTGTTGATAGCTGAAAGATACGACAGCATTTTTACCTTGTTTTTCTGCTCGTTGATAGCTCTCATCTACTGTTGTCATGCTGAGAATATCTACGGACATTTGTGGATCTTTAAAAGCTGCTGAGGTGACTCTATTTTCATTCCAGTTAAATTGCCCTGGATGCAACCACCGCAAAAGTCTATCATCTGGCTTGAGTTCAAGAGGCTCGGACATTGATTAAATAGTAGAAGTAAGTAGCCAGTTTAGAAGATCGTTAATTTCATCCATCTGGCACTTTTCTTCTATATCACTATCCATCTCAATATCTGTTTTTAGGTATTCGATGGAAAGATTTGGTTCTTTGGTAACATAAATTTCCATATTTCTCTGAGGAAAACGTTTTCCAGCCCACTCAAACAGAATACTTCCATCGGAGCCAGGAGCAATGAATGGCTCGATTTGCTGCCACTCAAGTTGATGTCTCTTTTGGTAGGACTGTATGAAGGCAAATATTTCTAATGCGCGATTAATTTGCTTCCGAGAGAATTTAGGTGCATCATATCCATCCCATTTTTCAGGCAAATATGCTAAATGTCTTAGTCTTTGAAAAGCATTACAATCCTGTTCCCAGTCAAATTTTTTCTCGGAATCTACTATTGAATTTGATTTAAATTCTGATGAAGTTGTGTATTCAAATACCTCAAACATTTCCTGAACTATTGAACCGCTTATGTGATCCCGTAACGTATTTTTAGAATTATTCAATGAAGAGGAAGTAATTGCATTCATTATTGAATCGACTCCTTAGTTTTATTGGTGATAAATGTTTCAAAAATTCTATCTGAATTCTGATGAATTAGATTAAATTTATCCCATATGTCTTCTACCTGTATAGATATAGTACCCTGACTAATAATATTAATATCTAAAAGGACGAATAATTGTTGTTGCACTCTTGCCTGTGTAATATGAGCGATGGAGTCTACTTCCTCGATCGGTACCTGCAAGTGCAGTATTTGGGTCCCAGATGTCTGTGATAAACCTGGAGATATTTCTGGAAAGGTTGTGAAGTAGTCTTTTAAACTTAAATTAGCATCTGGGATTTCAATTCGATTGATATACCTTAGTGCTATACTTTCGATATCTACCGGATTTGTTGTATTATTGTAAATTTCCCAAAGGTTGTGGGCTGTCTCTTGAAACTTATTCCAACTTGAGTAAGGTTTAAATTGACTAAAGGTAAAACCATCAAGTCGCGCTTGTATCCTCCGCTGTTTATCCTCAGTTGAGAAGCCATATCCTACAGGATTTTGATTGGCACTAGCTGAAACAACAAGATCGCTATCAACTGTTATTTGACCATTGATATTAAAGTACTGATGCTCGATCTCATACTCAGACTCAATGGCACTCGCAATCTGCATCAGGTTAGTAACTTCCATTTCAGGTGAAAGTTTTACCTTGATCTCAATTCTTGCCTCAACAATCGGCGATCGCGAGTAATGTTTTGCTTGCTCCATAACTATCTATTGTAGATGCCGATACGATCGCTGGCAATAGGGTTAGCACAACCTTCACAAGTCGAGACGCTTTACAGGAAGAGACCTGCTCAGTTTCTAATTTGCTTGT
>JANNDQ010000640.1:0-4547 GCA_031387965.1 Chamaesiphon sp. OTE_75_metabat_567 | reverse complement strand
ATCGGCGATGGCACAACATTCAAAGTCAGCGATCGGTGATCCCAGACGAGTACGATCGAGTTGCCTACTAGCAGGATACCTGACCCCTGCGGGATCTGTTAAATTAAAAGTATTGACATGTATTGATGTGGAACTATGCGCTCAAATGTCGATCCTCAAAAAATCGAACAACTGATGGAAGCATTAGGTAAAGAAGCTCGTGGTTCAGGCTGTATCTACTTTACAGGTGGTGTGAGTGCTTTACTGATTGGTTGGCGCGGTTCTACAGTCGATGTAGATATTCGTCTAGATCCAGAACCATTAGGAATTTTCCAAGCGATCGCCAAGCTGAAACAAGAATTGAATATCAATATCGAACTTGCCTCCCCACAGGACTTCTTGCCACCTCTTCCAGGATGGAGCGATCGAAGTGTGTTCATTGGTAAACGAGGTCAAATTTCGTTTTATCACTATGATTTTACAGCCCAAGCTCTTGCTAAACTATCTAGAGGATTTGATCGGGACATTAAAGATGTTGAAGCTATGTACGAGCGGAAATTATTCTCTTTGAGCAAGCTACGCGATTGCTTTGAGGCAATTGTGCCTGAAATAATTCGATTCCCCTCTCTTAATGCTGATGTACTTAGAAGCAGAGTCGAGAATTTCATCGATCGGTTTGAAGAGCGAGGGGCGGAGAATCGATAATGAGTCTCAATAATTTGCCAGGAGCCGAAATAATATTACCTGGATTAAGCGATCTTCATAGTGGTAATTCAAATACAGTTGGGGCGTTACTAATTGCGATCGCCGCAACACGCTTAACAGAAGCAGGTTTAAATATTCAAAATTATCACTTAGACCCAGAGCCAGAACTAACTTTGTACGATCTTCTCCAAAAGGAACGAGAAGATGCTTACCCCCACTATAATGCTTTGCTGAATCGCCTTAATAGTTTTTGTAACGCACTTGAACTCAGTTACGAATATAAACCGTCTAACAATGCGCTGGAGCCGACAGCTAACACGATCATCAAAAATTAAAGATTGTCGGCAGCGGCTCAACAGGAACGTTAGACTGCTTTACCTTATTGGTGATGGCATTCGGAAAGATGTTTGGTAGAGAGTCAAGATCAAGGATCTGAGTGATTCAATACATCCCTTTTGTGATCGGGAGAAGCGGCAATAGCAGCTACTTCCTTGATAAGTTCATCTGAAATTCCTAATTCTTTCAACGTTTCAACCAGATTTTCGACGACTGCATCAAAGTGTCCGCCGTTTAATCCCATACCGTCAACCAAGTGCTTATGGGCTTCTCTGATCATGTTGCCCTCATATTGAGGAGCACCACCAAAGGCATAAGTTAAAAATGCTTTTTGATGTCCACGTTGCTTATTCATGTCAATGTTTTCAAAAAAGTGCTTAATCCGCGCATCAGCCAAAACGCGCTCATAGAAACGATCAACAGCCATCTCTACGGCAGCTTTTCCGCCCAATTTTTCGTACAAACTAGCCATGTGTTTTCCCTTGTGAAATTAAAACCTGCGGATTAGTTACGCCCTGCTGCCACACCACCATCTACAGGTAAAATTACCCCTGTAATCCAGGCAGAGCGTTCATCATCAGCCAAAAACAAAACGGCTTCGGTGATATCTTTAGCCTGACCATTTCTGCCCAAAGGATGAAAAGTATTAAAAGCAGCAAGTTGTTCTGAGGTTAATAATCCATCGAATAAAGGAGTCTCGACTACGGCAGGCGCGATTGCATTTACCCGAATCTGTGCTGGTGCGAATTCAATTGCTAAATTTACCGTGAGGGCATGTACGCCACCTTTTGCCGTCGATGAACCACTACATGGAGTGGCAGCGATCGCATTAAAAGCCCACATCGAACCAACATTAATAATTGCACCCCCACCGCTTTTTTGCATTACTTTAATAGCAGCCTGTGACATTAAAAAATATCCCCGCAGTAAATTCAAATAACCATCAAGATCGGCTTGAGTATGCTCTAAAAATGGCTTAGGCTGAAATACACCTGCATTGTTGAATAGAATATCTACACCACCAAATTTCTCAACTGCCAATGATGCGACTAGTTCGCTAGTTTCGGCTCGACCAATATCGCCGACAACATAGGCAATGTTATTACCAGTTGGGTCTATTTTTGCGGCTGTTTGAGATATCAGATCTTCGCGTCGCCCGTTTAAAACGACCTTTGCCCCCGCCGAGTAAAAAGCCTGTGCTGCATCTGCGCCAATGCCACTACCGCCGCCCGTGATTAATACAACTTTGTCTTTCAAACTCACAGTTTTTTCCTCAATTTCTTTCCAAACAACAGCCTAATCGATGGCGCAAAAGCGCACAAGCAGGCACAATGTTGTTAGGTAAGGTACTTTTATGACAGAAATGCAGTCTTTCCCAGACAAAAAAACTTTGGAGGAAGTGCCAGATGTGGCAGAGGTTGTCGAGGCTGTTTTTGGCTGCAAATGGTCGCTAAGAATTTTAGGACTCATTCGTAAGGGTGTTTGTCGCCCTGGCGCAATTGAACGGGAGCTGGAAGGACTAACGACAAAAGTTCAAAACTACTATTTTCGCCGGATGGTAACCTTGGGTATTTTGGAACGCATTGTTTACCCTGAAGTGCCACCACATGTGGAGTATCGATTGACCGATTTCGGACTACGTTTTATGCCGATTCTAGATTCGATCGAAGAGTTACAGCACGAACTTGAGACGGACAGAAACACCAAGGTAGTTGACTTCCAAACAGCCGTCCAACCCGAACACTGGACTAATTACTGATCGATCGATCCTTGATTCGGCGGACGCATGAAAAGAGCAGTATGATTACGGGAATTGTTATTGACGAATCGAGCGTTAAAATTAGTTGCGATCGATTGACACTGATCCTCGATCGTCTTTACATTCTCTAGGTGTAGGCTTTAATTCAGGTGACAGTAATGGGTGATGCAAAAAGACGGAAAAACTACGAAGCACCGGAAGGAAAAAGAATCGTTTCCTGGATTCCATTTACGACAACTCAATCGTCAGAATTTGTGCGGGTGAGCACCCAGGGTGCTTGGATTGGGATTGGGTTATTGGTATTTGGCTGGTTTATGGTGCGCTGGATTGGGCCAAGTTTCGGCTGGTGGCAAACTGTCGGTTAAACTGCTGTCAAGTACGGCGATTAGGGTAGCCATCGACATCTACCTAGCACAATCATAAATGTCATAATTAGAGATACGTATTTATCCATTTAGTGATTGCTGACAGATTGGATATGAACTATTCAGAACAGTCTTTAACTCGCTCATACAGCCAGGAAGATGTCCAGCAAATCTTGAACATCGCCCTGGCACAGCACCCCAATGACGGGACAGAATTATCCTACGCCCAGTTATTAGAGATTGCTGATGAATTACGGATTGCACCAGCTACGCTCAAGCTGGCTGAAAATAAGTGGCTGACTCAACAGAGTAATAGCCAAAAGTTCCAAGAATTTGAAGTTTATCGTCGATCGAAGTTTCAAGATAAATCGGGTAAGTATGCGATTACCAATGCCTGTTTAATTGCGCTTAATTTCTTGACTGGATTCGGTGTACCTTGGTCTTTGTACATCCTAATTTTCTGGAGTATGGGCTTTGGTTTAGATGCGTGGCGCGTATTTTATCAACGTCAAGGACAGGCTTACGATCGCGCCTTCAAGAATTGGGAGCGCAAACAAAAAATCCAGAAGTCAATTACTGGATTGATTGATAAATTAGTTTGAGAAGGTTTGGTAATGCAAGCGTTTTCCGCCAAAATATCCAAACCACCAAGGACAAATAATCGATACGGTTGCATGTATGACAACTCAACTCAAGATTAACCGAAAACCAGTAGAAATCAGATGGGAACCCCTTCCTGCTGGATTTAGGCTAGAGGACGAACCTGTGGAAAATACCGGACAACCATTAATCGCCAGCGCATTGCGAGAAAGCCTTGAAATCGCCCAACGCATTCAACCGCAGATGCTGATTGCGACTAATTTTGCCCTGTGTGCGACGGTAAATGGGGAATTAGTCATCAAAGCACCCGATTGGTTGTACGTTCCCAGTGTCAAAGAGCAATTGGCTGCTCGTAACAGCTACACGCCCAACCTAGAGGGCGACTTACCCCTGATCGTGATGGAATTCCTATCCGAAACCGAAGGCGGCGAGTACTCAAGCAAACCCACTTATCCCCCTGGGAAATGGTTTTTTTACGAGCAAATATTACAGGTGCCGATTTATGTCATCTTCGAGCCAGGAGCTGGATTATTAGAATTGTACCGACTCCAAAACGGCAAATATGAACTAGAACAACCAGATGAAAATGGTCGCCATTGGCTACCAGAAATCGACCTTTACCTGGGGACTTGGAACGGATCTAAAACCGATCGCAGCGGCTATTGGTTGCGCTGGTGGAACCAGTCATCAACAATCTTAGCTTGGGCTGTAGAGCAGATTGATGCCGAACGCCAACGTGCAGAGCAGGAATCTCAACGTGCAGAGCAGGAATCCCAACGTGCCGATCGAGAACGCGATGAAAA
>JANNDQ010000616.1:0-3576 GCA_031387965.1 Chamaesiphon sp. OTE_75_metabat_567 | reverse complement strand
AGACATATCCTAAATCCGAACATTGAATATCTAACAATAAGCTGACTCCCATTCATCCGATCCTTCTCCGAAGACGCTGTGCGAACGAGTCAATCTGATCTGCGCTAACGCTACAATTGTGGGAATAATCCGCCCGTAGTTTGTCGAAATCGACCTCCAGCCGAGATCTGCAAAAAACCAGCCCCACATTGCTGGCCCTAAAATTGCAAATACACCGCGTACAGCCACCTGCTGGGTCGCTGACATCATCATGCCACGTTTTGCCATGTACAGCGATATATAGCTGTGCAGTTGGCTGCTAGCCGCGAGTCCGCCCCGAATTAATGTTTGTTTCGCAACTTCATAGCTGGCAAAGTGAAAAGCAAACTGGCGGGCGATTTGATGGAGAACTAAGGGCTTGAGGATTGAACTGACCGCGATCGCACTACTGCCTTTTAAAATTAGTTTAATCGGATCGTGTTGAATATGTGCGGGCAAAGGTTGGTCGAAGCGGGTATTAGCTAGCGACTTCTGAACTCTTGCTGTCAGTGCTTGTTGGTCACCAGCAGGCAATTTGTGCCAACTTTTGCCCATCAGGTGCAAGAAAACTTCTGCTTCTAGGTCTGTAGTCTTGAGCTGGTGGGAATAGGGAATTTTGAGGTACCGACAGACTTGTACCAGTGTCTGGCGATAACTAACAGCTTGAGTCCGCCCCTGCAAGACAGTGATACCATCCGCTGCCAAGAATCGAAACCGATCCTCGATCGTATCTAGCCAACTAGCGCGATCTTGACTCTGAACCTCGACTAGATCTGGTGTGCGCACATAGTCTAGCGGGTTAAACTTACGGCTAAAGAGAATCCTAGTTAATTGCTGTAGTTCGTCCTCGGTAGCCAATTCTAAAGCTGTTCGTAACTCATCCAAAGCAATTTCCTCACTCTTCACGCCATTCATCTTTTCATCCTACAGTGTACCCTACCATTTAATCAGTTGGGAATGAGCTAATAGTCATATTCTGATTATGCGGCTCCCAAAGTCGGATCACTCTAGAGTGGGAAGCTGTTTAATCGTGGCTTTACGATTAGGAATATCTACATCAGCAACAAAATGTTTATTGTCAGATGTATAAAAGACTAAACGTCGATCGAGTCCTTTGGGATAAACTAATAAAATTGCATCAATATTCTTGATAATTTCCGTATAGTTAGCACCAGAAACATCAGAGATTGCGATTTGCTTGCGATCGATAGAACTGAGTTCTTTATCTCCGTTAGTATCAGCTAAAACCTGCGTATACCAGAGAGTTTTGACTGTTTTAATCCATTTGGCACGATTCGGATCGGGGTTGGACTTATCAACTGGTGCGGGTTCACCAATTTGCTCTAGTTCTAATAGGCGGGAATTATTAGTTGGTAATAATTTTCCAGCTGATAGATTATCTCGATGAACAAACATATAGTTCCGAATATCCAGATAGCCATCTCGCCCAGAATAATCACTACTACTAGCCGCTGATTTAATTTGTTTGAGGATACTTTTTTGCTCCTTGTCAGCTACGTAAATCGGCGCATAGAGATAGGGCGTTCCATTTAGCTGCTTAAATTCCGTCATCCAGACACTTTTGGGTGTCGGTAATGGATTTGGACTAGCAGCTGGATTGGGACTTCGATCGTCATCACTAGCTACAGGAGGTTTGACACAGCCAGATATTAACAGGATCATTCCAACTAACCCGATCGATTTTTGCCATTGCTTGAACATTGATACTCACTCACAACCTAAAGATAATACTTTAATTTATCTACAATTCAATCGAGCAAAATTCCGTAATTAGCTAGAACTCCCCATTGCCAACCCCGCCAGATAGCCTGTTGTCCAGGCACTTTGAAAATTAAAGCCACCTGTCACGCCATCGATATCCAGAATTTCCCCCGCAAAGTATAAACCTGGGCAAATTTTACTCTCCATTGTTTTGAAATCTACCGATTTGAGATCGACACCACCACAAGTAACAAATTCATCTTTAAATACGCCCTTACCCTTAATCTGATACTCACCCCGATTTAATTCTTGGATTAACCTGTCGAGGGTTTTATTCGCCAGTCCCGCCCATCTGTCGGTAGGCTCAATCCCGATATAACTAGTTAGTGACTCCCACAACCGATGTGGAATTGGGACAGGACAGCTATTGTGGATGGTCTTTTGGGGCAGTTGAGATTTGACAGCGAGAATAAGTTCGCGCAATTTGTCGGGACGGATATCTGGCAACCAGTCGATGATTAACGTCGATTGATATCGAGATTCAGCTAGCAATCTCGCACCCCATGACGATAATTTTAGGACAGCAGGGCCACTCACGCCCCAATGCGTGATTAATAATGCACCCGTTTGGACTAAGGCATTTTTACCGCTAGCCAGTTTGACAGTGGCAGCTTTGACACTGACTCCTGCTAGATTAGTCAGGCGCGAGTCGGGGATATTAAAGGTAAATAAGGATGGCACGGGTGTAGAAATTGGGTGCCCTAATTGTTGCGCCCACTTGTGAGCACTGGGATTGCTCCCCGTCGCCAGCAGAACTCGATCTGCCGTCAGAACTTGCTCAGATTTGAGGCTAACAGTCCATCCTGACGGCTGTTGGGGCTGAATTTGAGCTACCGCTTCCCCTGCGCAGATTTTAACCCCAGCGGCTGCTGCTGAATCCATCAGACAGCTGACGATCGTCCCCGAATCATCAGTCGTGGGAAACATTCGCCCATCAGCTTCAGTTTTGAGCACAACGCCGCGATCGGCATACCAAGCCACGGTATCCTGAGGCTGGAAGCGACTAAATGCACCCCTAAGCGCCTTGTGCCCACGCGGATAATGCTGAACGAGCTGAAGCGGGTCGAAACAAGCATGAGTGACATTACACCGCCCACCGCCGGAGATTTTGACCTTACCCAGCGGAGATTTAGCAGCTTCGATCAAGGTGACTTGAGTATCAGGATAAGTTTGGGCACACGTAATCGCCGCAAAAAAGCCCGCAGCACCACCGCCAATGACAATAATTTTAGACACAGTTGAGAGAGTTGGAAGTTTGGGGTTGGGGGTTGGGAGTGTGAAAACCTAAAGCCTAAAGCCTAAAGCCTAGAATTAACCATGAGCACGAGGATCGTCCTTTCTCGGAGCTATTTTAGGTGTAAATTTGGAGACTTCACCAGCGGTGGCGGTATCAGTGAGATCGGTGCCAGCGATCAGATCTGTGAGCTTAGATTCTAAGATCTGTCGAGGCTGTTCACCGATCGCTTGGGCAAGAACCTGCCCTTTGCTATCAAAAAAGACAAAATGCGGAATCCCATCAACACGGTATTTTGTGACCTCTGGGAGCCATTTAGTGTTGTCTACATTGAGCATGGAGAAATTGACGCGATCGCCAAATTGTGTCTTAATTGCGGCTAAATCTGGTGCCATCGCCTGACAGCTGGTACACCAATTGGCATAAAATTCCATCAGCGTTGGTTTACCATTGGTGAGTGCGCGATCGATCGGTTGAGCACGGGTTGCTTGAGCTTCCAGACTAGAGCCAGAATCTTGGGCACGAACTCCGAGCACGAGAGC
>JANNDQ010000599.1:0-4284 GCA_031387965.1 Chamaesiphon sp. OTE_75_metabat_567 | reverse complement strand
CCGCAAGTGGAGCACCTTTTCAAGAGAGTAGATGACGTAGTAAAGTACCCCCATACGGGCATATTCATCAAGTTTAGTCGTGTATTCGCCACCTGGCTTATTGGAGACTACTTCTAACACCAAAATGGGTGGTATTTCCTCTTCCCAGAGTAGGTAGCTCAGACGCAACTCCTCGTCATAGTGTCGCTCGACATTCAGACACAAGAATCCGTCGGGGACGATTGGAGGTCGTTCTGGATGGGAATAGATGCCCATATCGATGCCGAAGAACCAATCGAGTCGATCGTCCCAGAGGATTCGTAAAATTGACTTGAGCAAGCTGGGAATGATTTCTTGAAGTTCGTTGTCCACGGGGGTATCGTCAGAGCAGGGCAGTTCGTCGGCGGTGGGTAGGTATCTGGGTAACTCGTACTGATACATGGTGAGGGATTGGTTACGGAGTAATAAATTTAGCAGTTTCTTCAAGCTTGATGCCACGATAGACTCGTTCGATCTCACAGGTGAGTCCGATACTTTCTAGTTCGATCGTATCACCAGCAACGTAATTGGTTACTTCCCACTTACCGCGTTCGTTCTTACGGAATACTTCAATTTCAATTTCTTCAGCACTGACGAGGACGTATTCAACGAAGCTAGACGAGCGCTGATAAAGCTTGAATTTCTTGCCTCGGTCATAAGCTTCCGTACTGGGGGAGAGTACTTCGACGATCGTACAAGGATAGCTGTTGAACTGAGGTGTTTGTCGGTCGCGCTCGTCACAGGTTACGCTCGCGTCTGGATAAACGTATTTTTCAGATGCTTGAATTTTGATGCGGGCATCGGAGTTAAAGACTTGACAATCGCCATCGCCCAAATGATTGTCGATTAGTGTAGTGATATTTGTGGCAATTCTACTGTGATCTGTCGTCCCACCACTCATAGCAAAGACTTCGCCATCGAAGTACTCATGCTTAATTTCCTGCTGCTCCTCCCAAGCAAAATACTCTTGGGGGGTAAGTCGGGGCAAATGCGCTGATGCTGCAACCATATCTAACCTCAATTACTAGGTACTAAGAGGATGTTTGGAAATACGGAGACGATGTGAGAAAAGTACTAATTTCGTATCGATCTGCCCCCTAAATCCCCCAATTTTGGGGGACTTTAACTCTAGTTCCCCCCAGAATTGGGGGGCTAGGGGGGCTGGTCAAGTGTCGCTGTATACTTTCCAAACATCCTCTAAGAGATTGGTAAAATTATACCACTGGCTCAAGTCTAATAAAGATTCATTTCCAGATCTTAGACCAAATGCTTATAGATATTATATGGCTAATCCATCTAATAGAAAACTGATAAACACAGACACAGTGTTCTCTCCTAAATCATTTTTTAGCAATAAATTAGTTGTTCTATTAGCAATAGATATTGTTGCAACTCCATGCACCATTGCCCAAATTGCTTTGGTGATTGCGTGGGGATCTCCAGATTTTAATTCACCATTGATTTGCCCAGATTTGACGATCGCAAATAATAGGTTTAGTGCTACTTGGGAGGCTGCCAATAAGCTGGGATACTGCTCCAGATCGAAAGGATGAAACATTACCTGGACATGATTGGCTCGATCGATCGCAAAGTTTACATAGGCAGTACAAGCAGCAACTAACTGTTGGCGAGTACTTTTACCTGCTGTGGCTGTGGCGGACTCAACTTCAACTGCTAGTAAGTGAAAACCTGCCTCGGCGATTGCTGCTAGTACCGCTTGTTTGTCCGCAAAGTGCATGTAGGGGGCATTATGGCTGACTCCGGCTTTCTGAGCCATTTTCCGCAAGCTCAGTCCCTGCACGCCCTCTTCTGCTAGTAGCTCGGTGGCGATCGCAATTAGCGTATTCCGTAAGTCGCCATGATGATAGTTGGTCATTTTGTTTGACTAGATATTGACACTGCCAATATTTGAGAGTATATTGACAGTGCCAACATTTTACCGTCTTAAATACCGATCGATCGGGAAGGAGCGTCAAGTCTCATGAAATTTAGTCACACGCTGAAAACATCTGCTGCACCTGAGAAAATCTGGGCAATTTGGATAGATGTAGAGGATTGGGCACAGTGGGATACCGAACTAGTTGATGCTTGCCTAGAAGGTAGTTTTGCTCTGGGATCGATCGGTAAACTGACTCCGAAAACAGGACAAGTATCTAGCTTTGAAATCTCCCAATTAAGTTTAGGCGAAAGCTACACGATCTCAGTTCGATTGCCACTGTGTAAATTAAATATCCATCGATACCTTCGCACTCAGTCGGACGGTACCTACTTTACTCATGAAGTCTCATTTCAAGGATTACTAGCAGTTGTATTTGGCTCGTTGCTGGGAGGAAAGTTTCAGGCAGTCTTGCCAAGTGTGATGGGGAATATCAAGCGGATTGCTGAAGTCGAGCATGGATAGATAGAAGTCTAGACAATACGGTTCGGTTAGCTACGTTTGAGATTTAAATCCCCCAACCCCCTTAAAAAGCGGATGCGCGTACCGTTCGGGTTCCCCGACGGTTTAGCGCACCAAGCAGGGGGCTTTAAAGTCCCCACTTTTTAAGGGGGATTTCAACCTAAGCCGGAGCAATTAGAGCGAGATCTGTTCTTAACTGAACCGTATTGGGAGTCTAGAAAGTGAGCACAGATCGAATTGATTCACCCCGGTGCATCTTACCAAAAGCATCATTGATTCGATCGATTGGCATGATTTCACTCACCAAATCATCAATATTAATCTTGCCATCCATATACCAATCTACGATTTTAGGGACATCTGTCCGCCCTTTAGCACCCCCAAAAGCTGTCCCCTTCCACACCCTGCCAGTGACTAGTTGAAATGGTCTGGTGGCGATTTCTTGCCCTGCTCCAGCGACACCGACAATCACGCTCACACCCCAACCTTTATGACAGCATTCCAGCGCTTGACGCATCAAATTGACATTCCCGATACATTCAAAACTATAGTCAGCACCACCTTTGGTTAAGTCCACCAAGTAAGGAACTAGATCCCCTTCGACTTCCTTGGGATTGACAAAATGAGTCATCCCCAATTTTTCGGCAAGGGGACGTTTTGCTGGATTGATATCGACACCGATAATCATGTTTGCGCCCACCATTCGGGCAGCTTGAATCACATTTAAACCAATCCCTCCCAAGCCAAACACCACCACATTCGCGCCCGGTTCGACTTTGGCGGTATTAATCACCGCCCCAATTCCCGTAGTGACTCCACACCCAATCAAACAGACTTTTTCAAACGGTGCATCAGCGCGAATTTTGGCGAGAGCAATCTCTGGAACTACCGTATAGTTGGCAAAAGTAGACGTACCCATGTAGTGATGTAGCATTTCACCCTCATAGGAAAAGCGACTGCTACCATCGGGCATCACGCCGCGTCCTTGAGTCAGTCGGATCGCTTGGCAGAGATTGGTTTTGCCGCTGGTACAATAGCTACAATTGCGGCACTCTGGCACATAGAGCGGAATCACTCGATCGCCCACTCCAAGGCTCGTCACACCTGCTCCAACCTCCACCACGACCCCCGCCCCCTCATGTCCCAATATCGCCGGAAACAAGCCTTCTGGATCGGCTCCAGAGAGAGTAAAAGCATCGGTATGGCATACTCCGGTGGCTTTGATTTCGACTAAGACTTCTCCCGCTTGCGGTGGCGCGAGGTTGACGGTAGTAATTTCTAGGGGTTTACCTGCTTGGAAGGCGACGGCGGCTTTGACTTGCATGATGAGGATAGCTAATGGGCGGACAGAATGTTAGGCTCAATTTATCATTGCATAATTTATGGATGGCTTTGGTAGATTGAAGTAATCCCGTTATTAAGGATCGCAATCGACTATACTCTCAGAACGTTGCCAGAAAGCAGCTAATACCCTTATTCCCCTCCTAACTTTTCACCATTCACTATCCACTATCCACTATCCACCCTTACTCCAGATGTCTAGTTTGCTAATGGGAAAGGAATAGTTGACTATGCCTCAAAAGTTCGATCCTTACATTACCGATGATGGTTCTTACACCTTTTTCTCAGAGGAGTTTGGACAGACTTTTCATAGTAAGTATGGCGCAAAGGAAGAGTCGATCTTCAAATATGCAATACCGACACTACTGCCTGAGAAAGCTAGTCGTGGACATCTCCGCATCTTAGATATTTGCTACGGTTTGGGTTACAATAGTGCCGCCGCGTTAGCTACGATTTGGCGATCGAATCCCGATTGTACAGTCGAAATTATCGCGCTGGAACTCGATCGCACTGTACCGATTGCTGCG
>JANNDQ010000579.1:0-1713 GCA_031387965.1 Chamaesiphon sp. OTE_75_metabat_567 | reverse complement strand
ATATCAAAGCTTTTTTTGGAAGTTATGAAGAAGCCTGTGAAGTTGCCGATCAATTATTATTTAAGATTGGCAAACTAGGTATAATCAAACAAGCTTGTCAGCAAAGTAAGATTGGAAAATTATTACCTGCGGCGCTCTATGTGCATATTTCTGCACTAAACGATCTCGATCCAAAACTTCGTCTATATGAAGGTTGTGCTAGTAGAAATATCGGCGGTACTGAAGATGCAAATATCATCAAGTTCCATACAGAGAAACCCTGTATTTCCTATCTCTATTATCCCGATTTTGAGAAGATTGCTCATCCAGCATTACAGTGGGCAATGTTAATTGATTTACGAGATTTAAGTCTGAAATTTCGTGACTACTCACAACAAGATAATCCACCCATTCTCCACCGCAAAGAAACTTTTCTGAGTCCACATCATCCGCTCTACTCTAAGTTTGCGAAATTCACTAAATCAGAGGAAAAAGCTGGACTATTAAGTGAAACTAAAACGATCGGGAATCAACGTGGCTGGGAACAACGGCTAGAAGCCTGTGGGGTGCAGATCGAGAATCATCGCTTGATCCGTAGATAGCTTCCAGGCTAATTCAAATTCTTTAGGATTAATAGATTCCCCTAGATTAATACCTGCTTCTGTTAGCTGTTGGTCAAATAGTGCAATACTCCCAAGCTCTAGATGATGCTTTTTCTCAAAAGAGTTAAACCATCGACCTTCATGATATTCTGCCTGCCGAATCGCCCAATTATCCTCGTCAAATTCTATGTACTGAATACCAAGACCTAGATCGGATTCGACTGTAAATTTAAAATATTTATTCATCTTAGTGTTTTTCCCGATCTGATAATTAGATTCCTAATATCTAGGTCAAATTCATTTCTATACAAGCAAATATACCGAGATCCTGGTATCTCAATTATTAAATTAGAAACATCAAATTCAATAAAATAAGCGAGTCTTTCTGGAGAACCCACTCCTCCCATAATCCGATACGAAAGTTGATGTATACAAATTTGACCAGATGCTTGTTGTGCTGGTGTGAGATCTTCTCTAGATTCGCAGACGATTATGTCTGGCGAAATGTTGGTAAAGTACTGACCTGAACCGTAAAGAGCATCTCTACCATCTTTCCTTACCAATGAAGGACGTAGCACCCCACTTTCAATGATAGCAAGCCGACCATATTCTGTCGTGTAATGGTAGAGACTGTTAGGAATGTTTACTGGCAAAGCTTCTGGGCGTGATAAATTGCAATAACATTAGGCTGTATTTTTCAGTCTCACCTACTACAAAAATTATAATCTGAAGCGAGACAAATTAAATCTGTCTCACTCCCAACAGACTAGAAATCGCTAAAATCAGCGATCGCATCTACTACTCTCTTCACCACTTCATCAACCCCAATTGCCCCTAATTCGCCCTCTATTCGGGTGCGAATGCTAATTGTCTTGTCTTCTACCTCTTTACCGCCAATGATGCCGACAACGGGGATTTTCTCCTTCTCTGCGTTGCGGATCATCTTGCCTAGTCGTTCGTTACTATTGTCTACTTCCGCGCGAACGCCGAGGGCAAGTAATTTTGCACAAACTTCTTTAGCAAAGGGGGTAAAATCTTGAGCAACAGGAACTAATCGCATCTGAACTGGAGCCATCCACAGCGGGAAATCACCAGCATATTCCTCAATCAGAATCCCGATTAACCGTTCGAG
>JANNDQ010000784.1:0-3216 GCA_031387965.1 Chamaesiphon sp. OTE_75_metabat_567 | reverse complement strand
GTCGCCATTGTAGCAAACGAGTGATACGCCGTGAGATCCTGCTAAGTCAGTGATGCGAAGTGTGTTGCCTCTCTTGATAATGCTGTGCCAGTAATCGCCACCTGGTAGCTTTTCATCAAGTAGCACTAACTTGGGGTCGATGCCGGGATGTGTGGCTAAAGTAGTATTCATCTTAAGTCTGCTCGATTGGGTATGTAATTGGGTCACAGGTAGTGCAAATATCAACAGCCGAGGAGATGCCACAGCAAAGCTGAAGTGGTTCTCCCGGGCTTTTATCCCGCCGTGTGACCGAATTAGTAGTGTCTATTCACACCCAATCGGCTGCTTCTCTCGGACCAGTCATCGAGGATGTCTCGATCGGAACCCTAGAAGCGATCCTGACTTATATTTTGATAGTTTTGGCAACTTTATTTAGTTAACCTAGCCAAATCATAGCAGATCGAATTCAAAAAGTGAACAAGTTCCGCACATTCTCTCAGCTAGCAAATAAAAGTATCTGATAATACCTTTGATCGGCTAGAATTAGCTGAGATTATCTTAGAGATTTAGTGTAGTTACGCCAACCGCCAAAATCAGTAATTTCTTGCTTACCTTCACACAAGAAAGGTTCGCCGAGCACGCCTAAAACTTCACTGTTGTCGGCTAATTTAATCTTACCAATACACAAGCCAGCGGGTTCCTGCTGGAGGATTTGAGCTAATCCACCAAGAGGTAAAGACCAGATTTCAAGGTCGATCGATCTTCCGCCTTCCTTCATCCTGATCATCGCTGGATGACGATCGTCGATCGACCACAAACGATAAAGTGGCGCTGTCAAAGTTTCCCTAACAAATACCGCACCAACTTGTCGTAAGTTATCATTTAGTTCCAATCCTCGCATTAGAGTTCCATTAACAGCTAGCTCACAAATATCTAACATACCTTCAATTTTGGATCGATCTAGATCGTAAATTAATTCCTTGATTATCACCTAGTTTAAGTGCCTAATTCAGAGTACATGTAAATTCTAATTTCACCAGTTCCAACTGCGGGATATCAAATTAGTGCCTCATACTAGCAAATATCTACTGTACGATGGCTAATTTCCCTGTACAATAAGTAGTTGAGAAAGAGTAGGTGAGGTGGTTACGAGTTCATTTATTGAATTCGAGGAAAGTCCGGGCTTCCGAAAGACCAAACTTGCTGGGTAATTCCCAGTGCGAGCGATCGTGAGGATAGTGCCACAGAAAAATACCGCCAATAGAGGGTAGAGGGTAGAGGGTAGAGGGTAGGGAGTAGAATACACCCCCACTCTCTACTCTCTACTCCCTACCACCTAGATTGGTAAGGGTGCAAAGGTGCGGTAAGAGCGCACCAGCAGTATCGAGAGGTACTGGCTCGGTAAACCCCGGTTGGAAGCAAGGCAGGAGCTATGGTTGGTCTTTTACCAGTTCCGTAATGATCCGCTTGAGGTACTTGGTAACAAGCTACCCAGATAGATAACCGCCGTCTCGCAAGAGTCAACAGAACCCGGCTTACGTCCGACTCTTTGTCTTGACGCAGTTGTATGGGCGGGACACCCGCCCACACTGCGCCGCTCTCCATTTTTTGAACACACGAAATTACCGATGCACCCGCGCCGACAGCAAGAGTTAGTGAAGTTGATAAGTCGGTTGGGATTGCCTGAAAATACTCAGATCGATTGGAAGTTATTGGATATCGCTTTGACGCATCCGACGATGGGCACGCCCAACTATGAGCAGTTAGAGTTTATCGGTGATTCGGTGGTGCGGCTAGCTGCTTCTGAGTTTCTGTGGGAAACTTATCCCGAAAAGTCTGTGGGTGATTTTTCGGCGATTCGGAAGGTATTAGTGAGCGATCGCATTTTGGCACAATTAGCTGATAGTTATGGATTCGATCGTTATCTGACTCTGGCTGCTTCAGCGGTGGGCGATCCTTCGGGGCGAGTTTCACGGCTGGCGGATGCCTTTGAATCAGTGCTGGGTGCGCTGTATCTGACTACCAATAATCTCAGCCTAGTTCGCCCGTGGTTAGATCCACATTTCCACAAGCTAGCAACCGAGATTCTCGAAGATCCCGCTCGTCAAAACTATAAGGACGCACTTCAAGAATGGACGCAAGCACATTATAAAGCGCTGCCAGAATATCGCGTCCGTGAAGATCCACTCAAGCTCGACAGGTTTCAACGCTTCATCGCCGAAGTCTGGTTCCGCGATCGACAACTAGGCACAGGTACGGGACAATCAAAGAAAGCCGCCGAGCAAGCTGCGGCAAAAGTAGCTTTTACGCAGTTAATGGGAGAGAAATCATAAAATCTGCGCTGAAGGCAAACTCGCATTTATAAAAATGCCTAACGTCTAAGTTAAAATCAAAGCACCCAGAGGATCAGATTCAGAGGTAATTATCTATGACTGCAATCATTACCACCACCTCATCACCCATTATTGTCGATCGACAGGCTACTTGGGAAGATTATCTTTACCGCGTCGAAAATCCACAGGGTGAGCTAGAGGGCCTTTTTTTCAATTGCGGAGTAATGTGGATTGAGGATATGGGTAATGAAGGGATCAAACACGCACGCTTCAACAAACTATTTACCTTGATTCTCGGTTTCTGGTTCGCCAAACAGGGAGATGTTAACTTCGATTTACTTGGTGGCTGTGTATTAGAAAAGTCGCCATATCAAGGAGCTGCACCAGATGAAGTCTTATATATCGGGGATGACTCTCCTGATGCGCCCGAAGCTGGTTCGCGCCGCGTCAACTTAAATCAATGTCGCGTACCAGATTTAGTAGTAGAAATTTCTGATACTACCCTATCAACTGATTTAGATCGAAAGAAACAACTTTACCTCGCACTAGAAATCCCCGAATATTGGGTTGTTAATGTGAGAGGAAAACAAGTTATTGCTTTTCGGTTAATTGATGGTGAGTATGAAGAGTGTATTGAATCTATCGCTCTTTTAGGATTGCCCATTCAGTTATTAGAACAAACGATCGATCGAATGGATAATCATAACGGGAATGCTGCATTGTGGTTCGCTGCTCAAATTCAGAACTTGCCAGTAAGATCGGTTGAATAA
The DNA here is from genome assembly GCA_031387965.1 of Chamaesiphon sp. OTE_75_metabat_567. GTDB lineage: Bacteria > Cyanobacteriota > Cyanobacteriia > Cyanobacteriales > Chamaesiphonaceae > Chamaesiphon. The sequence goes on along the minus strand of JANNDQ010000784.1, from coordinate 134 downwards.
TATTTGTGATCCACTCGGCATAAAAAAGTAGGAGCATCGACACAGGCATAGCTATTTATCCGATCGATCGAGTATAATAGTAAATTGTGTCTAAACAAATTTATTCCAATGCCGAAACTCAAAAGCCGCAAAGC
>JANNDQ010000780.1:0-2196 GCA_031387965.1 Chamaesiphon sp. OTE_75_metabat_567 | reverse complement strand
GCCACTACAAAATAATTGATTACTAAGGTTGTTCGTGGGCACCTGTCCACCCCAATAAGCTACTACAAATACTAAGGCTCTACCAATCTTTTAGTAAATACCTTCCTTCTTGCTCATTCCATTCAATTCTATTTTTATTATCCGACAGCCATTGTTTAAGTAAATCTGGAGTGAATATTCCAATTTTTCCTGGGAGAGGTAATAGCTCTCGCAAAATCCATGCCATAGTCTTTACAGGTCTAGGAACAAATTTATAATATTTAATAATATCATCAATGGCTTCTATATGACTAAAACAAAACAGCCCAGTACTAACCATAAAAATAGCTATCTTACTTTTTTCTAAGTCACCTTTTATCTCTTCTTCTTTCTTTATTTCTATAGATAATTCGTATAGTTTTCTTTCATGATATTCAAAATCAAAATCTTCAGGAATGAGATCGGGTCGAATGTAATTACTACCTGAATTATAAAATGACAATCTATATTTTCGTGCTGGTGTCATGTTGACTGGCATATTAGACCTCTTGCATGAATAGGGAGAATTGGGGTAGAAGTAGAGAAAAGGGGAAGCCTAGCAGATTACTCTTTGTAAGTTAGGTTGAGAGCACCGCGAAACCCAACAATCCTAGCGTTAACGGAACGAGATTAAAATTATCGGACATCTCTTCACCGTCCCGATGCTCACAATTTTAAATATTCAATTTATGCTCGATCGCATAGCATACCGGAGGTAATCGCGTAAAATATCAGACACGATCAACATTGATGATGTTGGGTTTCATGCTTCAACCCAACCTACAAATTTCTTGGGTTAACTAGTGATAGGCATATGCTGGAGCTAAATCTTGAACGACTCGATCGATCGCATCTAAAGATCGATCGCGATATGCGCCGTAGCGCTCTTGCTTGCTTTTAATCTTGGTGGGTAGCTCTGAAAAGATCCCAAAGTTGGGCGGCATCGGCTGAAAATATTTCGGTTCGGCAGTGCTGATAAAGTCAAATAGGGAACCCATCATCGTCACGCGCGGCATCGTGATCGGCTCTAAGCCTCGAAATAATCGCGCCGCATTTGTTCCGGCTAACCAACCACCCGCTGCTGCTGCGGTATAACCTTCCGTACCAATAATTTGTCCGGCGGCTAATAAGGTATGGCGGCTGTGGAATTGGAGCGACGAGGATAATAACTTGGGTGAATTGATAAAGGTGTTGCGGTGCATCACGCCCAGTCGCACAAACTCGGCATTCTCCAACCCTGGAATCATCGAGAAAATCCGCTTCTGTTCGCCCCACTTGAGATTAGTCTGGAAACCGACCATATTCCACAGTTGTCCAGCTTTATCTTCCTGCCGTAATTGGATCACGGCATAAGGGCGATGAATCTGGTTCTCAGGTGCTTTAAAATCGCCTCTGCGACCATCAAATAAGCCCACAGGCTTCAAGGGGCCATACCGCATCGTTTCCTCGCCTCGTTGGGCTAATTCCTCGATCGGTAGACAGGCTTCAAAGAATTTAGCAGTTTCCCGATCAAAATCCTTGAGTTCTGCTTGTTCAGCGTTACATAATTCTTGCTGAAACTGGATGTATTGCTCTTTGTTCATCGGGCAATTGAGATACGCCGCTTCGCCTTTGTCGTAGCGAGAAGCAAAGAAAGCAATCTCTTTATCGATCGAGTCTCCCACAATAATCGGACTTGCTGCATCAAAAAAGTTGAGGTAGTCCATCCCGGCTAACCGTTGAATATCCTCGGCTAGAGCTGGCGCTGTCAGAGGCCCAGTCGCTAAAACTACAATCCCATCACGGGGAATTTCTGGTACTGTATCGCGGCGAAATTCAACCAGGGGGTGGTTTGCTAATGTTTCGGTCAAATCTTGGCTAAAGCGACCGCGATCGACTGCTAGTGCGCCACCTGCGGGAACAGCGTGAAGATCTGCCTTGCCGATAATGATCGATCCTAATCTGCGTAGTTCTTCATGTAGTAACCCAGCGGCTCGATCGGCAGACTGGGCACCAAATGAGTTGCTACAGACTAGTTCGGCTAATTCCTCACTGTGATGTGCGGGACTCAAGGTATTGGGGCGCATCTCGTGGAGTGTCACAGGTACCCCAGCCTGGGCAATTTGCCAAGCTGCTTCTGTCCCCGCCAAACCACCACCGATTACCTGAACGCGCATAACAATTTAAGATTTTGGAGTC